>CAYSTP010000191.1:0-3933 GCA_964434085.1 uncultured Pirellulales bacterium | reverse complement strand
CTCTTAATGGCCTCGGTGCACGCCCCGCTGATAAAACCGTACCTGCGGTCGGCCACCACGATTTGCGGCTGGTCCTTGAAAATCGTTTCGAGGTGCGCGACCGAATTACTAACGGCCTCGGCAAGCTCTTTTCCGGCAACCTTCGCGGCGACCTCTTCATCCTGCTCCAAAAGTTTCACTGCCAGCCACCGCGACCCGTATTTCTCGGCAATTTTATTTTCCCCTGCGTCGATTAGTGCTTCAATCTTGGCCAGCTCTTCTTCGATTTCCGAACCGTATCGAACTAATCTGGACGTGTCGGTCTTTTCCGACCCGGCGACTTTGACGATTGCTTCGAGCAATTGACTCCTGCCTTCGCTTTTTCGCCCGACCGTCGGCACTATCGGCGCGTGCAGCAGTTCCGAGAGTTTTTCTATATCGAAAACCAGACCTTTTTGCCTTGCGAGGTCTGACATGTTAAAATCCAGGACCAGCGGCACATTCATCTCCAATAGCTGCGTCGTCAGGTACAGGTTTCGTTCGACGTTTGCCGAGTCTATCACGTGCACCACGAGGTCGGGCCTTTGCTCGATAATGAAATTCCGCGCAATAAGCTCTTCTGTACTGTACACGGTCAGGCTGTACGTACCGGGCAGGTCAACGAAGGTAATCTCGTAATCGCCGTATGTGCATTTACCTTCCTTTATCTCGACGGTAACGCCGGGATAATTGGCCACGTGCTGCCTTGCGCCGGTAAGCATATTAAATATTGTTGTTTTTCCGCTGTTCGGATTACCCGCCAGCGCAACCCTTATCCGCTTCATACTTCGCTCACTACAATCTTATTCGCCATTCCCCTGCCCAGCGCCATCTTCGCTCCCTTCAGGTCGATAACGAAAGGCCCCGGATGATGATTGTTAATCACCCTGAACTCGACATTAGGCAGCAATCCCATCGCCGCCAGCCGGTTATTTAGGCCGTGTCCGGCATCTATCCGGACCAGTACGACCGTTCGACCTTCAGGAACCTGTGACAGTGGTTTCAATGTCGTCTCTTCCATTCTTCTTTACGCCTTCGAGCGGTTTTCTATCTGGTTGCAAAACTTACGAAATCTCTGGATAAGATTATTTCCGTTCCTACCCTGCCGGCCGACAAACTCACTGAAGTTAAGGAGTTTTGAAATCACTTCAGGCCCGAGTGCATGTTCGGCCTTGCACGCCGCCTGCTGGGCGGTTTCACCGTCAACTCCGAGCACGTCCACAAAGAAGGACTTAATAATCTCGTGTTTGCGCGCGACTCTTTGGGCCGCGGCCCTGCCCGCTTTAGTGAGTGTCACGCTTCCATAAGGCTCGTAGTTAGCCAGTCCCTTTTTCTTCAGTGTGCGAAGCGCACCGGTCACCGAAGGCCGAGCCACGTTGAGTTTCTCGGCGATGTCTTTGCTGTGCGCGTGCCCGGACTGTGCCGAAAGATTCAGGATAGCCTCGAGGTAATCCTCCAGCGACGCACTAAGGTAGTTAGCTCTGGTTCTGGTTTTGGCCATAAATCAATCCTCGGCAAACAGCTTTTATTATAGTTAGTCTCACCTAACTTTGCAACAGGTTTATCGCGAGAAATTAAAAAAATCCAGTTTGTGCAGACCCCAGGCCGCCGCCTTGCCTGTAACGGGTAAGGCAGTACGAAAGTATTTGAGTTTTACCGATAGTTATATTAGAATGCCAGCATCTGCGGGGCGTGGCGCAGTTTGGCTAGCGCGCTTGACTGGGGGTCAAGAGGTCGCAGGTTCAAGTCCTGTCGCCCCGATTCGCCGGGTACGCCCCGGTATTTTTCATTTGGGGTGTGGCGTAGTTTGACGTCAGCGGTAACCTTTAATCTTCTTGCAAAGGCACAGCGGCGGTTATAAAATACACGTTCTGAATATGGGTCGGTGCCCGAGTGGTTAAAGGGGACGGGCTGTAAACCCGTTAGCGCAAGCTTGCGATGGTTCGAATCCATCCCGGCCCACTTTTCTTTTGAAAACCTGCCCCCGTACTGCGTACGATGCCGGATAGATACTTAATACCGGGTTCTTGTATCGCGTCCAAAAAATCGGTGTCAATTTGCGTCAATTCGTGTTAATCTATGGGCACAATTCTGCATGTAAGGAAAGGGAAAAGAGGCTATGCCGAGAGGCGGAGCACATTTTTCCTCGGAAGAGTTAGAGAGGGTTTTGGACTGTTATGACGTCGGCAAGATTTATCAGCTTGAGCCGCTGTCGGCAGGCAATCGCCGCGCGCCAAAAGTGGTTGTCACATCCGAACGGGGCAAGTTCCTTCTTAAGCGCAGGAGCCGGGGCAAGGACGATTTGTACAGGGTGGCCTTCGGCCACTCGGTCCAGCTGCACCTGTCGCAAAATAACTTTCCCGTCACTACTCTTATCGCCACAAAGGAAGACAACAACACCATCCTTCAGCTTGACCATCACATTTACGAACTGTTCAGCTTTATAAGAGGGGGTCGATACGACGGTTCGGCTGAGGCCTCAAGGGACGCAGGCAGACAGATGGCCAGGTTCCATGAATTCCTCGGGGACTTTAATTACGACCTACTGATGCCCCTAAGGGGGAGTTTTCATGATTCGGGCGGGGTGCGCAGTCATCTCAAGACGATAGCTTCGGAGAAAAAGGCGCCGGTCGAGCCTATGAAGTACACGGCAGATAAGCTTATGGGTTTGTATGAAAAGGCGAGTGTGCGAGTCAATGCCCTTGGGTTTGACTCGTGGCCTGAACTGATTGTGCACGGTGACTGGCATCCGGGTAATATGCTCTTTGCCGAGCGGAAGGTTGCGGCGGTGCTTGATTTCGATTCGGTAAAGATAGCGCCGGCGGTGACGGACCTGGCGAATGGGGCGCTGCAGTTTTCGATAGTGGGAGGCAGGCCGAACCCGGCGGACTGGCCTGACTACCTCAACCAAGCGAAGCTGGTTGAGTTTCTTGAAGGCTACCTGGAGATAATACCGCTGGAGAAAAGTCAGCTTGAGGCCCTGCCTGACCTGATGATTGAGACGATGATAGCGGAGGCGGTGCTGCCGGTGGCTACGACGGGGTTTTTTGGCAATCTGGAAGGTGAAGATTTTCTGAAGATGATATGCCGAAAGGCGCAGTGGATAAATGATAACCGCAAACAGCTCCAGGAGGCGATGAGAGAATTTTGAATTCCTGATTTTGAATTTTTTGAAGGCACAGAGCCCGGTAATAACCGAAAAAGTGACGGTTCTATATCCCAGGCGGTACATTTTATCTCACTTTCGCCCCGTGCAGCAGGCTTCACAAAGCAGCTCTCAGTGTGACAATATTTAAATCCAAAGGGGATTGACTTAAGCACTTGATTCAGGTATAATGATTTTTTACATAATATCAGTACCTGTTTTTCAACTGGGGTCTTTCTGGCACATCACGTAGGAGGGTCGGGGTGGTCATCCGAGCCCCAAAAGATGATTTGGAGGAGTGCTATGTCTATTAAAGGCAAGGACCAAACCAAACGCTGTCCAAAAACAGGCAAATTCATTCCGTCAACCGGCAAAAGCAGGTGGCCTTGGTGGCTGATGCCGTTTATCGGGCTGGGCGCACTAATCTGGTTCCTGGTGCGCGTAATTCCGAAGCCTTCACGCGCGATGTATCCGTGCCAGCGGGTGGCGTTTCCGTTAGCGTCGGGTTTTGTGGTGTGGCTGTTCGGGCTGCTGGCTTCGGCAACGGCGTTTAGAAAGGCCAGACATGCTTTTGCGCGGGCGAGATATGTGACAGCGGCGGTTTTTGTCGCGGTGAGTGTCGGCCTTATCTGGGCGGTTATGACCAGCCCCGCTCAAAAGAAGGCGCAGGCCCATGAGCCGATTGTACATAACAGCCCTATAGGCAGCGGCCGGGGAGTCAACCCGGGTCGAGTTGCCTGGATACACGACGCTAATGCTGCTACCTGGCC
>CAYSTP010000190.1:0-3987 GCA_964434085.1 uncultured Pirellulales bacterium | reverse complement strand
GCGTTTTCGGGCAGATTTATGGTCTTGCTGACGGCGGCGTCGCAGTGTTTCTGGAAGGCGGCCTGCATCCTGATATGCCATTCAGGGGCGATATCGAAGGCGCATTTGAAGATTCTCCGGATTGAGGAGGGGATTTTAGGTATATCCTGGATTGTACCGGTTTTGGCGATGTGGGCTTCGAGCGTTTTGTTATAGAATCTTTTGTTTTCAGCCAGCTTCCTGAAGACGGGATTTATTTCGGTCAGCTTTTTACCGGCGAGGACCTGTCGTGTAAATGCCAGTGAATATAGCGGTTCGATTCCGGCTGAACAGCCGGCGATGATACTGATTGTTCCGGTCGGGGCGATGGTTGTGACGGCGGCGTTACGCATCTTCTGGTTTCTGTGTGTCCGCCAAATGCTTTCGTTCCAGTTGGGGAACGGGCCTCGTTCGTCGGCGAGTTGTGAACTTGCCTTGTGGGCACGGTCGTTGACGAATTTCATGAGATTCTCGCCAAAGTTGACGGCTGATTCACTGTCGTATGGTATGCCTAGCAGGAAGAGTGTGTCGGCAAAACCCATCAGACCGAGGCCGATTTTGCGATTGGCTTGTGCAAGGCGGACGGTGTCGCGGACGGGATAACTGGCGGCGTCGATGATGTTGTCGAGGAATCGGACAGCAAGGTCTATGGTTGCGGCGAGGGCGTCGTAGTCGAGGTCGCGCTTTGCACCGGGTTCGAGGACGAATTTGCTGAGGTTGATGCTGCCGAGTGTGCAGGCCTCGTAAGGCAGCAGCGGCTGTTCGCCGCAGGGATTGGTGGCTTCGATTCGGCCAAGCGAGGGGATGGGGTTATCTTCGTTGATTCGGTCTATGAAGGCAAGGCCGGGCTCGCCGGTGGCGTGGGCGCATTTTATAATAGTTTTCCAGATATCTTCGATAGTGTAGAACTTCGAGGTTTTGGCGGAGGTTGAAGTTTTTGTCTCGATTGGTGCCAGGTCGTCGATGGTATAGTGTTCCGTGTCGATACGGCGAGGGATTAGATAATTGCGGCCTGTGCGGGGGTTTGTAACTACATGAGCCGTTTTGGGTGAACGGGCCAGTTTTTTCATCCAGTTGTCGGTGACCTTTACGGAGATATTGAAGTTTGTGAATGCTTCGAGGTTTTGCTTGGCGTAGAGGAACTTCAGTATGTCGGGGTGGGTGACGCTGCACATGGCCATATTTGCGCCGCGACGAAAGGCGCCCTGCTGGATGGCGTTGGTTGCTTCTGAGAAGACCCGCCAGAAGCTGATTGGGCCGGACGTGGTGCCGCCGCTGGATGCGACGATATCGCCGGTGGGCCTCAGGCGGTCCAGCGAAAAGCCTGTTCCGCCGCCGGCCTTTTGGATAAGTGCGGTGTTCTTTATGGTTTCAAAAATAGCTTCGATACTGTCATCGACGGGCAGGACGAAACAGGCGCTGAGCATCTGGACTGGACGGTTGGCGTTCATCAGGGCGGGGGAGTTCGGCAGAAACTTCAGCGAAGCGAGCAGGTCGTAAAATCTGCGATGCCATGATTTGAGCCGGTCTGGCGTTGCACCGTAGCGTTTTTCGGCAGAGGCGACCATGAACGCGACCCGGCTGAAGAGCTGCGCAGGAGTTTCGATGCATTTGCCTTTTTCATCCTTTAGCAGGTACCGGCTCTTCAGGACGGTAAGAGCGTTTTCGGACAGCTTCGGGGCTTCGCCGGGCGCCGGTACTATCGAGTCCTTGATATCGGCCATGTCAGGTGTCCTTACGTAACTTACGTTTTGCGAATCCATCTGAAACGGAAAACATCACGAATGCGTTCAGTAAAACGAATGCCCATAGATTGAGTGCTGGTTTTGAAGTCGCTGTTTTTCAGGTCCTTTGTGGTTGGTTTCGGTCTGCGGGCTAATATCGAGAACAAAGCAGCGAAAAAACCGAGAAATGCATTTTTTTTAGTTTGTACGGACATATTTTTCGCGGCGGATTATCTTTGCACGGCCAGTTTTGTTGCGGCGAGCAGTTCTTCGCCGGTTCTGCTTTCAAGTTCATTTTTGGTGAAAAGCTGGTGTCTTTCGAGTATCTCAGGCTGGGACTGATAGTATTGCGTAACAGCGGCGGTGCCGCCTTCGGCGGGGCCGTCGGTTTTGTAGTTATTGTCCAACAGCCATTTACTAATCTCGTCTTCATACTCGGCCGGGTAAATCAGAGCGACGGCAAATCGTCGGTCATTGTATTTGGCCAGGTGTACCTTTGTACGGCAGGGCGGTGCGGCGGTTACCGAGATACCAATGAGCTTTTTGAAGTCTTCGCGGGTAGTTTCGAGGTCGTCGCTGTAGAAGAACGTCCCGGCTTCGAGTTGAAAGGTCCGGGGTGGTACGCCCTTTAATTCGAGCCGGCCGTCGGGGTAAGCATTGTGAATTTTATAAACGGTTACGTCTTTGAACTTCTCGCTTTCGAGCAGCTCGGCGACCTCCTGTGCGGTAAAGCCGACCCCGCTGTGGTCGCCGAAATCGACGACGTACAGGCCGATGTATTTGTCCGGTTTTTGCAGTTTCGGCACGTCCATAGTATGGCTATTGTAGCAGCGGATTCGACATATTTCACGGATTTTTTTATGGCCACAAATCTTTGTGGCTATTTGGTTGTGATTCTTGCGAAGCGGCGTTTGCCGACCTGGATAGTCGTGCCGTCTTTGGGGGTGATTTCGGCGTTGGGGTCGGTAATTTTTTGGCCGTTGATGGTTACGGCTGATTGAGAGCACATCCGTTTGGCCTCGCCGCCGGTTTCGACGAGTTTGCAGGCGAGCAGAAGCTGCTTTACCGAAATCGGCTCTGCAGGCAGCTCGAATTCGGGTATATCGTCCGGCAATTGTTTTTGGGCAAAGACCTTTTCGAATTCAGCGGCAGCCAACTGGGCGGTTGCTTCGTTATAAAACTGGGTGACGATGGTTTTGCCGAGCAGGACCTTGGCGTCTTTCGGGTGAGTTTTTGAGGGGTCGGTCAGCTCGGCGATTTTTTCGGCTGGAAAATCAGTCAGAAGCGTAAAGTAATTCTCCATCATATCATCGCTGATGCTCATTATCTTGCCGAACATATCGTTCGGCGGGTCGGTAACGCCGACGTAATTGTTTTTTGATTTGCTCATCTTTTCAGTGCCGTCGAGTCCGACGAGAATCGGCATAGTAATGACGACCTGCGGCTGCCGGTCGTAAGCGCGTTGGATGTCCCTGCCGACGAGATTATTGAACGTCTGGTCGGTTCCGCCGAGTTCGACGTCGCTTTGTATAGCGACCGAATCGTAGCCCTGCATTAGAGGATAAATGAATTCGTGGACATAGACGTCAATTTCCTTTTGCAGGCGGAGTTTGAAGCTGTCGCGCTGGAGCATCTGAGCAACGGTTTTTTTCGCGGCGATTTGAATCAGTTCCATAAGGGTCAGTTTTTCAAGCCATTCACTATTATGCCGGACCTCGAGTTTTTCTTTGGATGTATCGAGGATTTTGCCGGCCTGTTCGAGGTATGTCTGTGCGTTGGTATCGATTTGTTCGCTGGTCAGCATCGGTCGGGTGACGTTCTGGCCGGTCGGGTCGCCGATTCGTGCGGTGTAATCGCCGATTATAAGAACAGCCTTGTGACCGAAGTCCTGAAACTGTCGCATCTTTCGCAGGACAACAGTGTGGCCGAGATGGATATCGGGGCTGGTAGGGTCAAGGCCAAGCTTTATACGCAGGGGGCGATTTTGCTTTGTCGAGGCGGCGAGCTTCTCGGCAAGTTCCTGCTCGTTGAAGATTTCGACCGTGCCGCGTTTAAGCACGTCGAGCTGCTGTTTAATATCTGCCATCATTGTCACTGTAATAAAGAGGTTATAAAAGCAGGGGGATTATAAGGCAAAAGGCGGGATATGGCAATGGTTAGAGCCGAAAGGTTAACGTCGTTTTTGTTTTCTTAATTTCAGTGCGAGCAGAACAGCATAGAGTGCTATAGCGGCCAAAGCGAAGGC
>CAYSTP010000189.1:0-3997 GCA_964434085.1 uncultured Pirellulales bacterium | reverse complement strand
CCGTCCTGTATACAGCTGTAAACTGCAATGGATGAGCCGGTCCCCGCATCGGTGATTTGCTGCGGCAGGCTTGGTGTGCTGTTTGTGTTATCACGATTGTCCCAGAGTATGCAGTTTTCGAGGACTACATTGTTGGAATCGTTGTTATAAACACCTCCCGTTTCGTAAGCAATATTGTTGCTGATGGTGCAATTTATTAATTCAATACTGCCGGCATCGTTATAAACAGCACCACCTTTGCCGCTGTATAAATTTTCGACGGCATTGCCGCTGACAAGACAATTTACCAATGTCAGGCTGCCGACTGCGTCATTATAAATTCCACCGCCGAAACTCTGGGCGTAATTAGCAAAGAAGTGACAGTTCAGAACTTCCAGGGCATTCGCATCGTTGTACATTCCTCCGCCGTATTGATTAGCTCCATTGCCATCAGCGTATCCGCTGCGAATAATAAAGCCGTCAATCCTCGAACTGTCCGCACCTGTAACAATGTGGTAAGCGTTGCCGCTACGCGGCAGACCATTGTCGGCGCCGCTGTTATCATAATCTATATCACCGCTGAGCACAGCCTTGTTGGTCTTGAGGTTTCTTTGTGACAGGCCGGTTTCGCCGCCTGCAAACCCGCCGTATATTGCCACATCTTCCACCAACTGAAAAGTCGAATTGCAGTCATCTGTTCCATTCGGTTCCGCAGAGTATTCGTCGGGATAATAAATACCGTCGGCCACCCATATTTCATCACCAGCCTGTGCTTCGAACAGGGCGTCCTGCAGGTATTTATACGCGTCATTCCATGATGCGCCGTTACCACCAGCAGTATTAGCGTCAACATATATTACCCTGCCGGCCAGGCTGTAAACTGCCATCTCCAGGTAGTTTATGTGCATAGCCTTGTTGGATGTGGTCTCATGTACCCCCCAGACTATCTTGCCTGTCCCGTCAATATAAGTGCTTATATCCGAAACAATCGAGCGAGTCATCGTAGTATCAACGCCGCCCGGAATACTTTCATCGGAACCGACCTGTACCCAGGATGAGTTTGCCGTCCAGTCGCCGTCCGCTTTCTTGACGTATATTCTGTGGGTCGTGGAACCGGAGCTGCCCGTATTTCCGTTAAAGGTTAGGTCAATCCGGCCGATACTGTCGGCAGGCTCATTGATTTTCATTTCGACCCAGAGGAATACCTCATCTCCGATACTGGGGTTAGCAGTAGCCCACTCTGCCGTATTATCTGCAGAAATATTGCTGTACTGCTGGTCTGTGGCTTCAACCATCGAGTTTCTGTTGCCGGAGTTATCGTAGAATGGGAAGACATCCACGTCGCAGGCGTAAGCATTATGGTTTGTGTTCGGCTCATTTACACCTGCAAAGCTGTAAAAGATGATTGGACTGTTGCTGTCCGGTGTGGCTGAGGCCTCGTTCGAGTATCCGGATTCATTCGAGGTTGCATCTACCGCCTTAACGACATAGTAGTAAGTCGTGCCGTTTTCAACAGTAATGTCGGTGTAATACGAACCGCTCAGAAGCGAGCCGTTCAACGGGGCATAGCCGCTGCCTGAGGTGGTCGAACGATATACGTTGTATCCGTCCAGGTCAGCCTCTCCGTTATCGTTCCAGTCGAGACAGACAGTCTCATTACCCGCTATTGCCGCTAATCCGGTCGGTGCCGCAGGAGATGTGTCAACAGGCGTAGCCGCGGCTTCGTTCGAGTATTTGGACTCATTCGAAGAGGTATCGACTGCTGTGACCACATAGTAATACATTGTCCCATTTGTGACATCGTTATCCATATAGGCGGAACTACTTATCAGTGTCCCGTTTATCTTCGTATATCCGCCGCCCGAAGTTGTGGAACGATACACGTTGTAACCATCCAGGTCATCATCGCCGTTTTCGTCCCAGTTGAGACTGACTGAGCCGTCACCTGCCGTTGCCGCCAGTCCGGTCGGGGCAACCGGATGGTCGTTTGTGTAAATCGCCATCTCCAAATAGTTTACGTGCATGGCCAGATTAGAGGTGGTCTCATGAACTCCCCAGACTATTTTACCGGTTCCGTCGATGTACGCATCAATATCTGAAGTAATCGAGCGAGTCATCGCAGTATCCACGCCGCCCGGAATACCTTCATCGGAACCGACCTGCACCCACGAAGAGTTCGCCGTCCAGTCGCCGACCGTTTTCTTAACATATATTCTGTGCGTTGTAGTGCCGGAGCCGCCTGTATGGCCGTTAAAGGTCAGGTCAACCCGGCCGATAACGCTGGCAGGCTCATTGACTTCCATTTCAATCCAGAGGAATAACTCATCTCCAACATAGGGGGTCGGAATACCCCATTCTGCCGTATTGTCGGCGGAAATATTGACATACTGCTGGTCAGTAGCTTCAAGCATCGTGTTTCTGTTCGCGGAATCGCCGTAAAACGGGAAGATGTTTACATCGCAGGCATAAGCGTTATAGTTTACATCCGATTGGGTTACACCTGCAAAGTTATAAATGGTTCTGCCGACGTACATATTAACTGAGCAATCATTCCAGTCCGACCAATACTCGTAACGATTCGCATCTACCCTCATCCTGATGGTGTAAACACCGTCCTCATCGAATTGTATGGTAATTATGCCATCGGCGGTTCCGTCGTGATAATTTTCATCCTCCCAATAATCAGCCATCCCGTCGTCATTAACGTCCCATTCGAACCGGTAAATACCCTGTCCATTAATGCCGTCCGTTTCAGGCTCCCCTGTCTCAGCGTTGATGGCGTAGGAATCAGACCCATTCAGCTCCACCTGCTCTCCGACATATGTATATTCCTGGTTAACATCTAAAACTGGCACCGGGGGCAGCCACGCATAAGCATTGTTGGCCAAAACAGATAACAGTCCCCAAAAAATTATTCCGGCTAATAGCTTAACTTTCATACGGGAGCTTTCTGTTTTTCGTGGTTTGATGGGCTGAGACGTGGAAAATGCGAACGTCTGGTTCCGGCAATAGTGACTGTCTAACGAACTATCTGGAAAAAACATTTCTCTATTCCTCCGATTTTATTTGGCGTGTTTTCTAAGCCAGTTTTCGGCGGCCTTAGCTGCCGGGCAATCCGGATACCTCTCAAGAATCAGTTCGTAAGCAGTTTTGGTATTTGCATCGGCTGATGATTTATCAACGGCACCGGTATCATTTAGTTTTTGATAGTAACGGCCTATCTTGAAATGCGCATCCCAAGCCAGATAATAATCAGGAAAGTTTTCAACCAGCTTCACGTACTGCTCTATAGCACGCCCATACTTTCTCATTTGGCTATAGCAATTCGCCGAGCGATAATATGCATGTGCCGTGCTGGTGGAAGGAGGTAACTGTTGGACCATCTTCTCCCAGACATTTATGGCCTTTGTGAAATTCTCCACAGCTTCAGATTCAAGGCCTTCATTTCTCCTCTGCAAACCTTTGGCATAATAACGGTCACCACACAGGAATACGGTATAAGGTGACATTTCATCGTTTTCACCACTACCAGGGTTTGCCATAAGCTGCTCAATCGCACTTTGAGCCTTTTGCTCCTGGCCGGATTCAATAAGTTCAAATACATCCATCCCCTGAACGATAACTCGAAACTGTCGCCGTGCCTTGTCTGCGGACAAACTTTGTGGATACTCCTGTATTATTCGCTGATAGACGTTCCTTGCCTCTTCGTATTTATCCGACCAACGATACCTCTCTGCAATCCAGTAGAGTGTAACCGGCAGGTCCGGATGCCCGGAAAAGTCAGCAGCCATATTATCAAGGGCCTCTTGGGCCTGGCTGTAGTCTCGCGAGTTCAACAAAGACAGGACCCCTATTCTTGCTATACCCAGCTTTGCCCTGCCTGCGTATGGGCTGTTGGGCCAATCCCGCACTATTTGCTCATGTATTAGCTTGGCTTTTTCGTATCTTTCACCCCATCGAAAGCCTTCCGCTATCCAGTAAAGCGTCTCCGGTAAATCCTGATGGCCCGTGAAATCAA
>CAYSTP010000188.1:0-4006 GCA_964434085.1 uncultured Pirellulales bacterium | reverse complement strand
ACCTGCTCCGCCTGTGACTATTATCATAAAAAAACCTTGATTCTTGATACTCGATCCTTGATACTCGATACTCGATCCTTGATACTCGATCCTTGATACTCGATACTCGATCCTTGATACTCGATACTCGATCCTTGATACTCGATACGGCTTCGCTAAACAACAGCTTCACCGCGGCAAGTGCTTGATGCTCGAAAAAAAGCATCCAGTCGCTGTTGGAAAGTAAGGTTACTTCAGAGACGGCCCTTTGTCAAATATGAGGTTTTCGGCGCATAAAAAAGGCCGTCCTACGTTAGACGGCCCGGAGGTTGAAAAATGGCAGATATCAGCACATAGCCAGATAACTGGCAATT
Source organism: uncultured Pirellulales bacterium (assembly GCA_964434085.1). Classification (GTDB taxonomy): domain Bacteria; phylum Planctomycetota; class Phycisphaerae; order Sedimentisphaerales; family Anaerobacaceae; genus JBBABK01. The sequence goes on along the minus strand of CAYSTP010000188.1, from coordinate 3,653 downwards.
GCCAGGACCAGAATACGCCTTTTGGTTGCCGTAAACGGCAGCCATTTTAGATAATAAAATTCAATAATCCTCTTCATCGCCGGGTTGCCCCCCAAACATCCTTCTCGACCAACTCTCAACAATTGTATTTTAGCAGAATAGGGGTTTTGGAGTCAAGGACAAATGACTCATTTTGAGCTAAGTTTTGTATTTATAAGTGGTTATGCGCGCAGAAAGGGTGAATTATTTGAAATAAAACCCGGCTAAATACATAAACCGATGGTCTTGGGGCACTAAACCGGCGTTATACCAGTTTTTGGGCGGCCTCGGCCATAAGCTGTGCGATTGGCATCCGCTGTGGGCATCTGGCCTCGGCGGCGGAGTAATCAGCACTTTTCAGTCGACTCCTTGCATGTGCCGGAAGCTGGGCGAACAGCTCGCGGGCCTGGTCGGTATCGCCGTAGCTTTTGTAGTACATAAGGTAGCGCATCACCTCAGCGATGTACGGCATCGCGGGTACGGCGGCGGCGCATATATCGGCGCAGCCTGCACAATAACCGGTGCAGGTCTCGGCGGCGTATGTTTTCAGAGCTTCGAGGTCGTCGGGTGTCAGTTTGGTTTTGTCGAGCACGGCGGCGACATTAGTCTGCAGCAGAGAGACGTTTTCCATCCTGATGCAGACGGCGGTGATACGATTGTCGTCCAGTACGGTTTTAATCAGGGCCTGCTCGCGAGTATAACCTTTATCGAGGAAATAATTGAGCAGTTTTTCTTCTGCTTCGGGATTCCTGCTCTGGAATCCGAGGATGACCTTCATTGCTATTACCGCGACGCCCGCTTCGTGACAGGCCTGGACGGCTTCTTTCATATCCGGCTGGAGCATCAGCGAAAGATTGTAGCTGGTCGTAACCGCGTCAATCCAGGGCAGTTTGGATGCAGCCATAAGGCACTTTGCCATATTCGAATGTGTGCTGAATCCGAAAAATTTTATGAGTTTGCGTTTTTTGGCGTCTTCAGCCCAGCGTGCAAGGTCGTCGGTCAGTTGTTTTTCAGGATTAATGCAGCCGTGCACACCGTAAAAGAGGTCGATGTAATCGGTGTTCATACGCTTTAGCGATTCCTGAAGTCTTTGTTCAATTCGTTCGGGCGTGAATGCCATAGATGCCTTGGTAACAAGGAATATGTCTTTGCGTGCTTCGGGATTTTTCTCGAAGAACTGACCTACTCCAAGCTCGCTGTTGCCGCCGGCGTAGCTACTGGCCGTATCCCAGTAGGTTACGCCGTATCGCAAACTGGCGCGGAGTATGACGGGGTTTTCGACTACGTTGAACATAACGCCGTTGCAGATGACGGGTACTTCGATGTCGGCCCGGCCGAGTTTGCGTCTTGGAAGCTGCGGGTATTTCGCTTTTTCAGTTTTTTGGGTATCGTTGGGTTCGGGCGGAGCCGGTTTGTTTGGGTCGCCAAAGGCATAACGTGACGCGATTACGGAGCCAAGGCCTGCGGCGCCCGCGGCCTTGAAAAAGTTTCTTCTGTCCATCGGTTTATTTTTTGCTTTCATCCAGCTATCTCCTCTTTATCAGTCTAATAACAATTTTCTGTTTGCGCTTCTTGTTTCACCCTCTGCGGAAACCCTTATAGCGCGTTTGCCGCTTACGGGACATTCATGCTCGCATACGCCGCAGCCTATACATTTCTGCGGGTCAATATACGGCTTTTGCAGGCGGACCTCGATTTTAATCTTACCGTTAGAAGATAAATATTGTTCAGGTTTTTCTTTTCCCTCTAACTTCAGGGTGTTTGCGGAGTTTTCGACAATTTTAAAGCGGGCAGGACCGATGACGCAGTAATAATCACCGGTTGCGTATCGGTCAGGCTGAATAGTTGTTTCAGTTTCGATGGTGTCGCCCGAGATTTTTGTTGCAGTCAGCTCACCGTCCCTTACAGCTTCGAATGATACCGTGGTGAAAATCGCCTTAGGGCTTACAGGGCAATTTTCCTCGCAGACTATACAGGGCCGGCCAAAGGACCAGGGCAGACATCGATTTCTGTCGACGAAGGCTGTTCCGAGTTTAATGGGCCCCGATTCTGCGAAGTCGTTGATTCCGAGCTTTTCGTCGAGGCTGATGGGTCTGATTGCCGCGGTCGGACAGATTTGGCCGCAGGCGACGCAATTTAGCTGGCAGCCGCTGGAGCCGATGCGATTATTCAGTGCGGGCGTCCAGAGGTTTTCGAGTCCGCCCTGTATCGAGGCAGGCTGAATTACGTTCGTCGGACAGATTCTCATACATTGTCCGCACTTGACGCAGCGTTTGAGGAATTCCTTTTCGGGCAAGGCGCCGGGCGGGCGAATCAGGCCGGGGTAATAATTGGCGCCGAGAGTATTAGCGAGCCTTACGGCGGGCAGGGCCAGCGCTCCGCCTGCCAGTGACAGGATAAAACCGCGGCGGGAGATGTCAGGGTCTGTGATTTCACCGCCGGCGCTGGATGCGTTTTGATATGTAATCAGTTCATGTTTGCAGTCGGCCAGACAGTTGAAGCAAAGGACGCATTCACTGATTCTAAAGTCGTGCGTCGGCTGACATGCGCCTTCGCAGTTTACCTCGCAAAGCCGGCAGTCGGGGCGTTCAGCCCTTTTCTTGCCGATTCGCCAGACGGCAAATCTATCGATGAGTCCGAAGAATGCGCCAAGCGGACAGATGAATCGACAGTAAAAACGTGGAATCACGAAATTGAGCAGAACGACGGCGAGAAATATTGTCAGAATCAGCCAGGCCCCTTCATAGAATCGTGGAGCGGCGGAGGTTATATGGAAGAAGCGGTCAACGATTGGCATCAACATTATGTTGAAAGAGCGAGTGACAAGGGGTATTGGGTCGAGCAGGCCGGTTTGCAACGTTGCGGCCAGCGAGGGAAAGGCGGCCGTTATCAAAAAGAAGACGAGAATATAGTATTTTATGCATTGGGCCTTTCGGTATTTGTTCAGACGGATTTTTTCTGCGGTCTTTTTGTTGCGCTTGGCAAGGTAGCCGAAGAAGTGGTGTATTGAACCAAATGGACAGACCCAGCTACAGAAGAACCGGCCGAAGATGATGGTGAGTATGACGGTAATGAGAGCCAAGGAAAGCCAGCGGTAGAGCGTATGAGTTGTTAGTATAGTTCCCAGTGCGACGAGCGGGTCGAGATTGAGAAAGAAATTTACGGGATGGTTTCTTATCTGCCAGAAGCGGTCGCCGACGGTGCTGACTATGCAGAGCCAAAAGAAAAGAGCGAAGAAGAAAATCTGGCATATTCGTCTGGCTGTAACTATTCTCATATTTGTTAGCCTGCCGAGCCATAAGAAGGTTTAAGCGACATATAGTCCGTGGCGCCGACACCTGCGTTGGCGGCAATGGACAGATAGGGCAAATCCGAGACTTTCAAATCGAGCAGTGTCGCTCCAAATGAATCGACGGCGACGGGGTCGGTGCCTGCAATGAGAGTATCAGCGCGTTTGAGGTCTGAGGTTGAGCCTCCGGTCGGGCCGTTGGTCATCATGACGGTGGTGCCGTCGAGAATGACGAGGGTCGGCCTGAAGAGCATAGCAAGCTCGGCGATGGTGGTGTTGATGTCCTGGTGAAAGATGTTGCGTCGGCCGCCGAGCAGGCCGTAGAAGTTTTTCATAGTCATTGATG
>CAYSTP010000187.1:0-4013 GCA_964434085.1 uncultured Pirellulales bacterium | reverse complement strand
TTCCGACCTCACGCTTATCAGGCGTGCGCTCTAACCAACTGAGCTACGAGCCCGAACACAATTGATTATTGATGAATGATAATTGATTACCATCAGTTTTCCAATAATCAACATAAAATAATCAATCATCGACCAACAGGGCCCGTTTTTGATGGTATTAAGTTCACAAAGAGCAACAAAAAAGGCCACTGACTTAACTGCCAGCGGCCTATAAGGACACGGCTGAACGCTTAACAGTTCAAGTCACAAACCTGTTCTCAACAGAAGTCTCGTTCAAAACCCTACCTAAACCCTTTCTTGCAGGCCGTTTAGACATTGTTCGCCAACCTGAGACACTTTATTCTATAATGGTATCGACAAACGGTCAATACAATTTTTACAAAATTTTTTGAAAAAAACCCTAATTTCTACGAATAGATACGCAGGAAGCCATAAAAGGTTCTATGTTACAGTGGGTAATGGGCTAAAGTCAGACAAGGTGGGATGGATGGTGGTTCAGGACACATGAATGACCCGCATGAGAATTCGGCATAAAAGGAACGCCATTGAACCATAAAACGGGATTTTGCAGTGATTGACGTACGAGGATGAATCTGGTACAATACATTATAACACTTGGTAGTAACGCAAATACTGTTGCCTTAATTCTTTAACCACGGGGCAGGGTGCCGATGAAAACCTCCGTCCTTTCGAGCCTGCTTTTTCTTTTCGCGTTGAGCAATTCGACTGGTTCTGCCGATATGGTTCCGTTTGTAATACCGGCCCGGCAAGAGCCCAATTCAGTTTTGGCCGTCCAAAACGAACCTGTCGGGACAGAACGTATTACCGTAGACGGGGACCATTTCGCTCTGAACGGTGAGCATATCAAAATCTGGGGGGTCAACATCACTTTTAGCGGGCTTTTTCCAAGCCATCAAGACGCCCCTATGGCCGCTGAGCGACTGGCCGCGGCGGGAATAAACTCCGTTCGTTTTCATCACCTTGACACATTAAATTATCCGCAAGGAATCTGGGACCCTGATGACCCGATGTCCTTTGACCCCGAAGCCCTGGACCGGCTGGATTATTTTATAAACGAGCTGGCCCGACGAGGAATCTACATTAATATGAATCTGCACGTCGGCAGAAAGCACAGCAATTATCTCGGCCTGCCTGACCCGACTACGGACTACGATAAAATGGTCGGGATTTTTACGTCGCAGTTAATAGACGCACAAAAGGGCTACGCACAGGATTTGCTCGGTCATTATAATCCTTACAGAGGTATGACGTACTCCGAGGACCCGGCGATTGCCTTTGTGGAAATAACCAACGAGGACAGCCTTTTTATGTGGAACGCGGCGGATACCTTGCCGAACCTACCGAGCTATTATGCGGATATCCTGCAGCAGCAATATAATGACTGGCTGGCCGAGGAGTATATCGATACGAACGGGTTAAGTGCGGTCTGGAATGCAGGCATTGAGCTGTTGGGTGACAATGTTCTGACAAGTTTTGTGGACCACTTCACCGACCCGAATGTTGACCCTGATGACAAATGGTATCTGGAGCAGCATGAGGGGTGCAGTGCTGATTTTACACTATCCGAGTATCAGTCACAAGCGTGCGCAAAATTTGTCATAAATGTCACCGACGACCAAAACTGGCATTTGCAGGTCAAACAGGCAAATCTGGAAATTGCAGGTGGTCAGTATTATACACTTAGTTTCGATGCTGTCGCCGAACAGCCGCGTACAATCTGGTGCGACGCGATGCAGGACCATACTCCGTGGAGCAATCTTGGGCTGAATAGCTCGGCGGAACTAACCAACGACTGGCAAACATATACGTTCGGCTTCACCGCAACCGATAACGACAATAACGGGAGGATAACTTTTCGTTTCGGGGGTGGTAACACAACAACATTCTATTTGAGAAATCCTCAGTTGCGCACGGGCGGTCAGACCGGCCTTCTGCCGGATGAGTTTATCGAGAACGGCACAGTCAGATTGTATGTCGATACCCCAGTTAAACAGAGAACCATCGACCGGATGCGGTTTTTTGCTGATACTGAAAAGACGTACTTCGATGATATGTACAGCTACATAAAAAACGATGTCGGCTGCGGGGCGCTGGTCACCGGCACGGTTGTATTCGGGCCGCTGGGGCTGTGGGCACAAAGTGATATGGATTTCATCGACAGCCACGCATACTGGCAGCACCCGGCATTTCCGGGTTCCCCCTGGGACCCTGTGAATTGGTACATTAACCAAATGCCGATGACCGACTATATCGACCAGGCAACACTGTTCGGTCTGGCGGGCTGTCGGCTTGGCAAAGGCGCCGGTTACTCGGGTAAGCCTTTTACTGTCAGTGAATATAATCATCCGGCGCCTCTGGACAGCCAGGCATCGTGCATCCCGATGCTCGCATCTTTTGCGGCGGCCCAGGACTGGGACGGTTTGTGGATGTTCGACTATGCAAGTGAAAATAACGCATGGGACCATAACTATTTCGCAAGATGGTTCAGTATTATGCACAATCCGGCGAAGTGGGGCTTTGTCAGGGCGGCGACAAGTATATTCCGTAATGCAGAACTGAACCCCGTCGGAAATACATATTCCTACGTCGGATTGACAGACCCGAATGACCCCCTGCCGCAGTTAGCGGATTTACATTTCAAATATGGCTGGGATATGTTCGGCGTTCTTGCGGAAAAGGCCGGCATCTCAAGAGAAGACCTGCTGAATAACCGAATCGTCAATACTTTGTACCAGACAGGTACTATATATTCTCCGAATGAGCCAAATCAAACAACGCTAGACTGGCAAATCGCTGGTGACGGCAAAGGCATTTATACTGCGGTCGGGAATTCAGCGGGAATATATGTCGGCCACAGCGACAAATTTTCGGCAGCGACCGGCGGAAAGATAGTAGTAACCGAGCCTGATTACGTTGCAATGACAATTACACAACTGGATTGTGCTAATCCGTCTGCCGAATTGCCGAGAGGAGCGCTCGCACTGATTACAACCGTGGGACGATGCGAAAATACCGGCATGATGTTTACTCCAGACAGAACCAGCGTAGGTGACGACTGGGGAAATGCCCCTGTCCTGATAGAACCGGTATCGGCGGAAATAATATTTCCTTATAAAGGGGTCAGATGTTACGCCCTTGACCCGAACGGAGCAATAAAAAGCGGTGTTGCGACTCGCATTGAAAATAGTCAAACTATCATCGAATTATCGTCCGCCTACGAAACGATGTGGTACTTATTGGCAGCTTCCGGAGACGTTGACGGAGATGGACAGGTAACCTTCACGGATTTCAGTAAACTGGGCCAGCACTGGCTACAGGATGAACCGTCGGTTGACATAGCACCAGCGCCCTTTGGCGACGGTGTAGTAGACCTCAAAGACCTTGCTGTTTTAGTGGACACATGGCTCGTGAACCTTAATCCTTAGATAACGCTGGTCAGAAGCATACATACAATCGCCAGGCTCCGTCTGCGGCCAGCAGGACATAAGCCATAGCGAGGGCAATACAGATCGAGAGAAGGAGGACAGGCTTGCGCAAGGATGAGGGCAACAAGGATACCACCGAAGCACCCATTAAAAATATATGTCAAATGCCCCTCTCCGTGAGTTCAAATAAACCTGCAGGACCCGAGCGGATTAGAGTATTTTTATCAGCTCGACATCAAATGTCAGGTTCTCACCGGCCAGAAGGTGATTGGGGTCCAATGTTACTGTAGAATCGGTAACCTCAGCAACAGTTATGGCAATTCGAACAGCAGGTTGCCCCTGCGTTAAACGGCGGCTGCGTCATAAGTCCTTTGCGCAATTGTGCCTATCGGCGCAGCGACGCTTGAATTCGGCCAATGCCCTGGTGCTGAACGGCAGATTGTTCCTGTATGTCAGATTGCCAACCAGCGTGACTATTGGTATGCGGCGTCGCCACAGGTTGGTCCAGACCCTCTGCAGAATGTTCGGGATGGAATAGAAATCCCAGTCGCAGCAGAGCATTTCCTC
>CAYSTP010000186.1:0-4074 GCA_964434085.1 uncultured Pirellulales bacterium | reverse complement strand
GGCAAAGGCATCACCAGCCGGTACACCGCATCGACGTCGGGATTGTCGTCGGCCAGATTCTGCTGAATCGGACAATCGACCACCGACATATTTAGCGACTCATATTCAGGCGCTTCGCGCCCGAGTTCTTCCAGCGGATACCCACGGGGCCAGATATTCTCATCACTGAAATACCTGTACGCATTGACCCAACCGGCCGCATCACAAACCGCCGCTTCCTGCCTGAGTTGCCGCTTCTGCCAGAAACCATCCAGAGGAATATTATCGTCGTCGGTTTCGACAATGACCGATGCCCCTCCGGCCATCGCCATCAGGTAGCTGATATTCTTTCTTGCGTAATGCCGCGTCGGACATTTCTGCGGGAATTCCAAATCAAGCTCTTTTTGTCTTTGGAGACCGTAAAAATCACATCCATCTAACTGGAAATCCGCAGGACTCGCCTCATCGCCGATAAGCAAAAACCCCCACCCCTGCCTGCGACATCCATCCGCCAGCCGCCGCAGAACATCAGTAGGCCCTGCTATCGAAGTCACCACTAAATAAACTTTTTCTTTCATAGTTATTGCAACTATTTACAACCGGCGCATCAACCTTCTCAAAAATAATGCAAATAGATTCCTGAATGAGTCCAGCAATACCGCCGCATTCACATTCTGGCTCGGACGGCGATAATGTATCGGCACCTCGGTCACGTTCATCTTACGACAATGTGTCTTGATTTCCGTCTGAAAAAAGTGTCCCTTCGAGCGAATACCTCTTTCCAGCACCTTCGCCAGCGATTGACTTGCAAACATCTCGAAACCGCTGGTCATATCGGCAAGCCTTGTTCCCAGCAGCACGTTAGCCAGAATCGTCCCGCCTCGACTTATAAACCGCCGCCGCCACGGACTGTCCGTAAACCTGCCTCCCTCGCAAAACCTGCTGCCGAACACACAGTCATAACCATCCGCCATTTTCTCAAAGAACTGGGGTATTTCATCAGGCTGATGACTGAACCCCGCGTCTATCTCCAGTATCCAGTTACACCCGGCCGCTAAAGCCTCTTTATATCCCTTGACGTAAGCATCTACTACGCATGTGTTCTCAGGAGCCCAGACGACCTTCAAAGCCGGGACATCCTTCGCCAAATCCCTCAGCAAATCGACCGTGCCGTCCCTGCATCTCTTGTCAAATATAACAAAAAAGCTGACTTGCTTGAATCCCGTGCATTTATCTAACACCGCCTTGACAAACTCAACGGCCGTGTCCTTCTCGTTAGCCATCGGGCAGACAATCCCAAGGTGTATATCGGAAAACTTTAATGAGCTTTGCTCGGTACGATTATCACTCATTCTGACTAACCGCCAGTATCCTGAGGTATTCAGTGTCCTCGTCGAAACACATCACACCCTCATACGCCGCAGGCAGCAACATCGTATCACCGCTGCTGAAATCTATCGCTTCCCGCCCCTGGGCCTCAAATCGGCCGGCTCCGTTCATTATCATTACGACCCTCATCTGCCCCACCGTCTCCAGCCTTTCGCATCCTTTGGTTTGATGGCCCTTATCGATAATAAAATAGTCGCACTCAACCAGTCTGCCGACCGTCGTAACCGGAAAATCTTCCGCGCTTTTACCGAAGTGAATACTTTCGAGTGCATCTTCAATATGTAATCGCCTGCTCTTGCCGTGCTCATCCACCCGGTTCCAGTCGAACACCCGGTATGTGGTATCCGAAGGCGATTGAATCTCCGCTATTAGAAGCCCCGCCCCTATCGCGTGAGCCGTTCCAGAAGGCAGAAAGTGGCACTGCCCCGCTTGTACCTCAACTTCATTCAGAAGTTTTGCAACGCTCCCCTTTTTAATCGCCGCGGCGAACCGCTCTTTTGTTACAGTCTCTTTAACTCCCTTATAAATCACCGCACCCGCTGCCGCCTTGATGATATACCAGCACTCGGTCTTCGGGTCGCCTTTGCCGGTCCGCCTGCAAGTCTCTTCGTCCGGATGCACCTGAACACTGAGCACGTCTTCTGCATCCAGTATCTTTATCAACAGCGGAAAATTACCTTCGAAATTTGCATTACCTGTTATCTCTTCGGGGTATTCGACAAGCGCCTGGTGTATATTCATTCCGGCAAGTGGTCCGTCAGAGATTATCGATTTATCCTGCGGCAAATCCGCCAGCTCCCAGCTTTCGCCTATCCTCTCACCGGCCGGTATGTCTTTGCCAAAATATTCGCGAAGTTTCCGGCCTCCCCATATTCGCGGCTTGAATATAGGCCTGAATTTCAGCGGATAAGCTTCCATAAGCACAATTCTAACTGTCCGCTAAAATCCTGTCCACGAATAATTTACGCCCTCCACCTCAACAAAGAACAGTACAAATCGAGCATCAAGTATCCAGCATCAAGAATCGAGCATCGAGCTTATATCTGCTCTATCGTCTCGCAGATACCCGCGCAGATAGCGTCTGCTATGCGTCTCTGAAATGAATCAGTTGCAATCAGCGAAGCTTCGCCGTGATTTGAGATGTATCCTATCTCGACCAGCACTGCCGGCATCTGCGTCTTGACCAGCACACGATAATCAGCCTGTTTTACTCCGTTGCCCTCAGGGCTGACTCCTTGCATATAACGTGCAATTGCCCGCGCAACCTTCTGCGAACTGTACGACGCCTGCCTCGCTACGTACACCGTGTACCCCTTTTCAGTGCGCGTCATGGATGAATCAGCGTGAATACTGACAAACAAATCCGCCTTATGCTGGTTAGCAATTTCCGCCCGCCTCTCGAGTTCTATGAAACGGTCGCTGTCGCGGGTCATCACAACCCGCAGGCCGCACTGTCTCAGCTTGGCTGCCACCTTTCTGGCAACCGACAGGTTGACCGTCTTCTCATAAAATCCTTTAACACTGATTGCCCCGGGGTCCTTGCCCCCATGCCCGGGGTCGATTACTACCGTGCCGCTTAACGGTTTTGAACAAGGCTTCGATGAGTACGCCGCCTCACTCCGCAATGCAGGACGAATCTGGTCGATAAGACTCTCAGGCACATAGTACTTGCCGCCCACGTTATCTATCTGTCCGACCGGACCGATTTGTCTGCCGTTGACGAAGAACTGTGCCCCGCTGTGAGTGAAAATCATCACCGTATTAGCGCTGTTCTTCAAAGTTATATGCGTCGAATTAACCGAATCGACGCGCAATCCAAGTCTGCTGGCCAGCAGCTCAACGCTGACCAGGTCCTCCCGCATTGTGTATGTAGCGCGGTGCTCGGTCTCCAGCCGCACAGGCCGTTCTGCACAGCCGCAAAGACCTAAAACCGCGGTGAAAAACAGCGCTCCAAGTGAAATACGTGCTAACATTCCAGCTTTTTATTCGGCATTTCGCCCAAACCTATGTAGTTTTTTCTGCATTAAACGGACATTTACCGCAGATTTATCGCAAAAGCTCAGCACACACGCCCTGATTTTGGCTCTTATATACCTGTGTGTACGCTTGCATAGACAAGAAACATAAAAAAATCAAGCGCATCGTGGGCAAAGTCCCTCCAGCCGAACCTGCTGTCGATGGACCACAAAACCCTGCTCCAGCCCTTTTACCATCCCTACGGTCGAATCCACCATGCACCGCGTCAAGCCGCACCGGGTGCACGTAAAATGCGGATGACACTGTAGTTCCGTGCAGTGGTCGCCTAATTCATAATGCCACGTCCTGTCGCCAAGATACGCCCGATGCACCAGAGCTGCCTCAACAAAACTTTCCAGACATCGATATATTGTTACCTTATTCGGCGCAGCCCGCCGCAATTTACGCCCAATCTGCTCCGCCGTCAACGGCTGTTTCGCATTCAGAAGGACCCTTAATATATCCACCCGTTGCCGTGTCTTTTTCAAACCTGCTTTTTTCAGTGCGCTCTCGATTTTTTGTGAGGTTCCGGCGTTCATTTGCTTTGCTCCTGTTTGAAGTGTTCGTGCGGATGGCCGTGGTGAGCGTGCGCCCGACACGTCCCGGCACCTGCCGCGTCGGATTTCACAAGCAGCGTCGGGAAAATTATGTCGCTGAAACAGCACGGCAGCCAAACGGATATAAACAAAA
>CAYSTP010000185.1:0-4095 GCA_964434085.1 uncultured Pirellulales bacterium | reverse complement strand
GCTTGTAGGCGCATTCGGACCATTCGCAGCAGCAGCATAGTTTGCGGTGCCGCCACCCAAGCGAAGAGATTTTCCGATTCCACCAACTTTCTCTACAATACTTGTCCCACCACCGTATTCAACCCAATAGTCGTTGCCGCTGGAATCACACGGGTCATCACTTTCAAACCGCAGCCACAGGACGGGACCATCATCATTCACCTCCGCGGGATATGGGCCGCAGGGCGGTAGATTTGGTGGCGCATAAGTGTTGTCATAAGTAACGACAATGTGGTGCCATTGCCCATCATTGAGGTCTCCGGCAAATTCCATAAAATTCGCAACTTTGGCACCCAGCACAGCCAACGAGTTGCCGTCATTTAACTGAATTGCAAGACCATAGCCGCTTAAGTTGTCCCAGGCGCCATTGTGCTGGAAGAATCTGCCGTAGTCATTTATGTCGGTATAATTGGCCCACAGCTCGATTGATATATCTTCCATGCCGTCGAGGCTGGTGGTGAACTCGCCGCCGTCCCACACATCTATACAGACACCGTTGGCCTCATTTATCTCGGGCACCCTGCCGTTCACATTAAACTCTATGGCGCTGCTGCCCCCGACAAAACCGGCCGTTGGTTTCATCATAAGCACATCATTTGGTCCAACCACAACGTACTCGCCGTCTCTCCAGTTTGCCGAGCCGGAATTGTTGGCTACCATCCCGTTATTTGCGTCGGTTTCATCGAGCTTCAGCCACAACAGGGGATTATCGGTCGCTACCGCATCGTTATAATCGTTATAGTCGCCCCTGGCGTCCCAGTGTGCCGTAACCTGGGCCTGGCTTAATACGCCGTCGTAAACCGCAAACTCATCGATCGTTCCGACGTATTCATTATACATATACCAGCGCTGACCCTCGGCACCAATCGTTACACGGTCAATAGGATAGGTAAGCGCGTTGCCGTCGACGAATGCGACATCAATTAAGTTGCCGTCGATATAAAGGCTTTTATAACAGCTATCACCTACACCAGCCGGGGCAACCCACGTCAGCGACAGGCAAAAAAGTGCCACACCTATGATTATTAATCTTAATTTATATTCCATAGTACCTTCTCCTTCTATGTTCTTTTTCTTTTCAAGTATTTCCACCCTTAACATAAAGCCCAAAACCTTTACGGACAATTATCCTGATTCGGATCAAAGCACTCGACCCAATGGTCCACAATCATCTTAAGGTCATTGGCATCGACACGGCAGTCTTTCTCATAATCACTTGTGTAGTTAAAACCATACTTGTAAACTGCGTCGCAGTCCGGCATGTTAATGTCTCCGACCCAGTAGAACTTGAGGGAGCCGACGTCGAAGTACATAGGGGAGCCCACTACCCATTTAACTTCATGGGACCCTGCAAAGATGTTGGTGTAAACCGGGACATCCGCCATGTAAAATTTCGGATTTTGATCACTGTGAGGGTGAGTTACAGTTCCCACCAACCTGTCGTCCAGATATATCCTCATATCCGCATCAGACCACGCTGTAGCGACCTCCGGGTGAATCTCGTACTCGCCTTGATTGACATCGTCTACCGTGATATCATATATCATATACTCACCGGTTTCGAGATAGTAGATGCAGCCGTCCCTATCGACGGGCTCCTTATCAAATTCGCCGGCGCCGATATCAGGGCCAAAATGCGAGATTTCATCCGCACCCCTGGCATTAGTCTCGTATGCTACATCATAATCCCCTGCGCTGATAACCGTTCCATTTGGATCTGAAGTCGGTTTCCCTTCTAACGCTACAGGCTCTTTCCTCTTTACAAGCTGCAGGCCGTTAATAATGTTATCCCAGCTTACAACCACTGTGTTAGCGTCACCTAAAACAACGTTGTTACCATCGTTGACAACCACGTCATCAAAGACAACGTAGTTATTGGGCTCTATCACAGACCCGCCGGTATAGGTGTCGGTTACCTGCTTTGAACTCGAACCAATAGCCGGGCTTGTTAGCGTAATCCAGGTCGGCTCGCTGCTATAAACATAGATATCGAACGTACCACTATAAGCTCCCGATGAGGAAGTTTTACCGCCATAGTCCGGCTCACCTATGATATAAATAGCGGGATTCGGATCCGTTGGTCCCCCAGACTTTTCAAACCCGTCATCCATCAGCGCACTGCCTGACACATAGTTGAAAGGGCCATCATCAGGGACTCCAATCCATACCTGTGCGGCATAAGTGCCGGGCTTGTTCGGCTCATCGTAATCCGCCAGGCCGGCAGTTCTGGCCGAGCCCATCGGTTTTCCCCAGCCTTCATAGAACGCCCGCCAAACCGTTGCACCGGGTACACCAGCCTCGCCGGTATAAGCGTTGGCATCACCTTGATTGTTGAGGTCAATACTGATAACCTCATCAGCCAAGACCATTCCGGCAATGCTAAAACAAAATAAAACAGCAGTTAGTAATTTCCTTTTTTCCATCTTGATACCTCCTAAACCTTTCATTTACTCATCTCTTTTCACCTGTGACCCTAACACTTCTTTATATTAAACCCGGCCGGCCCGACCGGCCGTCTATATCTTCTATTTCACTGTCAAAACTCAAAACACAGCCACAATTACCGAACAAACGTAACTATTTACTTAATCTAAAAGTGGTGCCGGGGATGAAAGTACTGTACAAATCCTTAGGCAGCTTCACACACTCAGGGGAATAGTCCCCAGGAGTCCGTGACAATTTAACAACATCTGCGCAGATATACTCTTTATCTGCCCTGCAGAACGCCCCCTTACCGCTATATGAGGGCCCTGCGCTTTTACAAACACACATGTAGTTCTCCATCGAAGTAGCCAGCTTCTACACCGCTACTAAGCAAAAAACTAAACAAACCTACATTATCAGCCTACCATTCTGGCCCGAATACGTCAAGGTTTTTTATGGTTTTTTTTGCTTTTTTGTAAAAAGTTGGCCCTTAGGCAATTTAGCCAACATTTATTGCTCTACCTCAGAAACCCCTTTTCCCCCCAATTCCACAAACTGCCTTTGCAAACCACCACGGTAGGTTATAATTTAAGAGGGTGGCAATTTGTCCGACGCTATGGGCATTATAGGACTCGAGCGGCCCAATTAAACGCTTTTTTACTCATTCAGGGGGCCCCCATTTTACGTAAATCGTGAGGACATGATGACTTACATCAATATCCATATAATACACACTCTTTTCAGGCTATCTACGGTACTGCTGATTTTGCTAATTGCCCCATCTGTCTCAAAAGGCTCGAATCTGCCCAAAAATCCCGATTTCGAGGACGGCACAATCTCAGGTTGGAACACCTTTGGCAACGTCAGCATAGCCGCGTTGACTACGACGCATACCCGTAGTTATAGCAGCATAGTCAGCAAAGCCGCCATTCAGCAGGAAAGGCACTCAGGCCGCAGGTCGATATCGGACACAAACAGCAACAGTCGTGTTGGTTATACGGACTTGCTTATTATGGTCGACCAGTGGCCTTTAACCAAGCCGGGGGTAATGCCGCCTTACTATTTGCCCGATATATACGTTTACGTTTATGGCGATAACAAAATCGAGCTTTGTGACTCCGCTGTTTTATTGTTCGATTGGCTAAGCTGCAATAATCTCAAAGAGTCGAGTTGCGCCGCCAAATAAAGGTTTCGATAACTTGCTGGAGGATGTTCAAATGTCTGGAAAGCTCCTTCCAACCTGTTCGTGTTTATTCGCAGCCATCTTGGTAGTTTCATGCTATGGTGATATCAACATCCTTACAAATCCCGGTTTCGAGGTAGGTATCACCGGCTGGTCTAAAAGAAACTGCTCCATCAGCATGATTGTGACTAAATAAACTTTAAAAGATGAAAGTTGAAAAGAATATATCAATAAGGGAGAAAGTACTATGAAACGTAAATTCGAACTTATGGTCATACTTACGGCAATTTTATCGCTGGCAACGGTTACATCGGCCGATAGTGTTTTAAAGACCCTTTATATTGATGGTGTCTTTATCGGTGATGCAAATACCACCACAGGCGCACTCGAGAATCCTTCTGATAACATAGTAATCGGCGCTGAAGGCAGCCGTTGGTATATGTACAATA
>CAYSTP010000184.1:0-4109 GCA_964434085.1 uncultured Pirellulales bacterium | reverse complement strand
AACGTTCGGCGTTCAATGTTCGAAGTTCGATATTCGTCAATCATTCCGCCTTCCGCTTGCCACGGCGTACCCCTAAGGGGGAAGTCGGGTCCTCTGTCCTCTGTCGTCTATTGACCTCACGCTTTTTTCCCCTATAATCATTTGCTCCGAAAGGAGTTTGTAAATGACCGATAGATTCATCAGGGCTATATTTCCGGGCTCGTTCGACCCGATTACTAACGGCCATCTCGACGTTATCAAGCGCGGGATTAAGTTGTTTGACGAGCTTATTATTGCCGTCGGCCAAAGCCCGATTAAAAATCCTCTCTTTACACCCGAAGAGCGGGTTGAGATGATAGCCGAGCTCATCAAAGACATACCACGTACCTCGGTCGAGACCTTTGACTGCCTTACCGTTGAGTATGCTGCACGAAAGAAGGCCGACGTCATACTCAGGGGCTTGAGAAGCCTGACCGATGTACAGTACGAATTCCAGCTTGCTATGACCAATCGCGCCGTCGCCGGAATCGACACGGTGTTTGTCATGACTTCTGAGCAGTACGGCTTTACCACGTCAACCCTTATAAGAGAGGTGGCCTCACTCGGCGGCGACGTGTCGAATTTGATTCCGATACCCGTTTACGAAAAACTACGTCGCAGGCTCGCCGAACGGGCCAAACGCGACCCAAAATAACTATTAGGGATGTCGTGTGTACACGCTTTATATTGACAGTTACTTCTGGGCCTGCCATTCCGTGCTCACGCCCGACGGCTCAGCCGAACCTGCACACAGTCACAACTTCTGCGCCGCCGCAAAGCTGACCGCCCGGAAACTCGACGACAGGGCGATGGTCATGGATTTCTGCCGCCTCAGGCAGTTGCTCGACCGAATCACCGCCGAGATTGCCGACAGCGGTAATATCGGTTGCATCGACTATTTCGCAAAAAACGGCCAAACCGCCGAGATTGTGGCAAAATATATATTTGAAGAGCTTGAGCCGACACTGCCGGCCGGCATTGTTCTTGAAAAAGTTACTGTAACCGAACAGCCGCTGTGCCGGGCCGCGTATGCCAAATAATATTTTGGCACTACAGCCAAACGCCGAATTTGACGATTGTGTAAAAATAGTGGCAACATAGACTTGTGAAGATGTTGCCGTTTTATTGCGTCCGGTGTGCCCGGCTGTGATATAATAGGCTAAAGCTGGAAAGTGATGATATGTTTTGTCAGATTTGCAAAAAGAAAGAGGCCACGATTCACCTGACCGAAATCACCGACGGTCATCGGACCGAGATGCATCTCTGCCAGGCCTGCGCGGTTGAGCAGGGCATCGCCGCCAAAAGTCAGATGTCCCTTAATGAGCTTTTAAGCTCTCTGCTCGCCGCCGCACCCGACGACACCGCCATCGCCGACCTCGACCAGGACTTGGTATGTCCGGCCTGTGGAGAGACACTCGACCAGTTCCGCAAAGACGCGCTGTTGGGCTGTCCAAACGACTATGAAGTCTTTGAAAAGGTGCTGGCCCCGCTTATTGAAAAGGCTCACCAGGGCGCGACCGCCCACACCGGTAAGGTCCCCAAAAGAGCGCCCGCCGATACCTTGAAACAGACCAAAATGCTCTCGCTTAAACAGCAGCTCACCGATGCAGTAAAAGCCGAAGATTACGAAACCGCAGCCGGGCTCAGGGATAAAATCTCCGAACTCGAAAAATAACATGTAGCACTCAATACGAAAATGAAACTGACAGATATAAGCAACGATGTGAATGAATGGTTCAGCGGCACGGGGCCCTCTGCCGATGTCGTCATATCCAGTAGAATCCGTCTGGCCCGCAATCTTGCCGGCCACAAGTTTCTCTCTCGTTGTTCAGACCAGGAAAAGGCCAAGATTCTTGAAAAGCTCAAAAGCGTGCTGATGTCGCTCGACCTCGGTGACAAGGTCTCGTACCTCAGCGTTGACAAAGCTACTCTGCTCGACCGAAATTTCCTCGTCGAACGCCATCTTATCAGCCGTAACCACGCCTACGGCAAAGGCCCGCGAGGCGCCGTCATCGCTCATCGTGAATCTTTTACCGCAATGATAAATGAGGAGGACCACCTCAGGCTGCAGGTCCTCAAAGGCGGATTGCAGCTTGCCAATTGCTTCGAGCAGGTAAACCGCATCGACGACATGATTGAACAGCATGTCGAGTACGCCTTCAGCCCTAAGTATGGCTATCTCACCGCCTGCCCGACAAATCTCGGAACGGGAATCAGAATTTCTGTTATGTTGCACCTGCCCGCGCTGAAAATGACCGGTCAGATTGAAAAATTCCTCAACGCCGCAAAGGACCTCGGCCTTGCCGTTCGAGGTCTCTTCGGTGAGGGAACCGAAGCTACCGGCGATTTCTATCAGCTATCCAATCAGGTCACACTCGGAATCGGCGAGCAGCAAATCATCCGGCAGTTTGAAAAGACCATCATACCGGAAATCGTCGAGTATGAGCACGAAGCCCGCAGAAAGCTGCTTCGTACCGACAGTGACATGCTCGACGATAAAATCGCCCGCGCCATGGCACTGCTCAAAAGTGCACACCTGATAAGCTCACAGGAAGCGCTTTTGCTTCTCAGTCACCTTCGACTTGGCATTAACATACACGAGCACATGGGCGCATCGACTCCCGGTATTGAGAGTATATACACCCTCGGCCCGGGCGGCCCCGGCGAACCGACCGCTGTCTCTATCCAAACCATAAACCGGCTCTTCATGCTCACACTGCCGGCCCATCTGCAGATGAACTGCGGCAAGGCCCTCGAACCTTCAGACCGCGACGCCCTCCGCGCCAAAATCATCCGCTCCGCACTCACCCGCCACTCGTAATTCGTGCCTCCTGTCCCATGCTCTTGCCTCTTGTGCCCCCATGTACTTTTGAATCATTTGCCTATCCTAACTGCCAAAATGGCACGGTGCCGTTGGCTGACCTCGAAGACGGATTTTGATGTAAGCTCATAACCGCTTGTAGATAAAGGCTTTACACCAATTCACTTAATATAATGGTTTTTTGGCACAGACTTTGCAACTCTAAACGTCAAGACACATAATAATCTCGTTCAGGCGAAAGGAAGCAAACGATGGCTAAGATAATTGGTATTGATTTAGGTACGACAAATTCAGTAGTTGCCGTGATGGAGGGTTCTGCCCCGAAGGTCCTCATCAACTCCAGCGGCTCACGACTCACCCCCTCGGTAGTCGGCTTCACCGATAAGGGGGAAAGACTTGTGGGACAGATAGCGAAACACCAGCAGGTCACCAATCCCCAGAATACCGTCTTTTCAATAAAGCGTTTCATGGGACGAAGACACAGCGAGGTCGCCTCCGAAGAAAAAATCGTGCCGTATAAAATTACCGGCGATGCCCAGGAATTAGTGAAGGTCAACGTCCGCGGCAAGGAATACACCCCGCCGGAAATCTCAGCTATGATTCTCCAGGACCTTAAAAAGACCGCTGAGGACTACCTCGGCGAAAAGGTCACCAACGCCGTTATCACTGTCCCGGCATACTTCAACGACTCACAGCGCCAGGCCACAAAAGACGCAGGCAAAATAGCAGGCCTTGAGGTCGAAAGAATTATAAATGAGCCGACTGCCGCTGCGCTTGCGTATGGGCTCGAAAAGAAGAGCAACGAAAAAATTGCCGTCTTTGACTTCGGAGGCGGGACCTTCGACATCTCTGCACTCGACATCGGCGATAACGTCTTCGAAGTTTTGAGCACGAACGGCGACACCCATCTCGGCGGTGACGACCTCGATGAGGTGCTCATCAATTTTCTTGCCGACGAGTTCAAAAAGACAGAGGGCATCGACCTGAGAAAAGACCCAATGGCACATCAGCGTCTCAAAGAGGCTGCCGAAAAGGCCAAGTGTGAGCTGAGTACCCAGCTCGAATCGACCGTCAACCTGCCGTTTATTACCGCAGACGCATCAGGGCCGAAACATCTGCAGATTACACTAACTCGAAGCAGGTTCGAGCAGCTTGCCGAGCCGATTTTCAACAGGCTCAAAGGCCCGTGCGAAAAGGCACTGGCTGACGCCAAGCTCACCGCAAACGATATAGCAGAGGTCCTGCTGGTAGGGGGGTCAACCAGGATTCC
>CAYSTP010000183.1:0-4111 GCA_964434085.1 uncultured Pirellulales bacterium | reverse complement strand
TCCTTATCAGCGTATTCTCTTTTCCCAGCAGTTGTATCGAATCGAAAATCGGCGGACTGACCGTATTTCCGCATATCGCCACCCGCAGCGGCTGGGCGACCTTGCCTAAGCCGACCTGCTTCTCCTGGGCCAATCCGCGCAGCATATCCTCCACCGCCGATTCGCTCAATTCATCCATCGCGACCAGCTTTTCACGGACGATTTTGAGCATCGTAAGACCGTCGCCCTTTAATAAAACTTTGTTCACGGCCGCTTCGTCGTACTCTATTTGGTCATTACTCAAAAACAAAAACCTGCTTTTTTGCTCGACCATCTCGAGCGTCTTTGCTCCGGCGTTGATTTCGAGGATTCGCTTCAGCGTCGCATCATCCGCCCCTGCCACCGGCGAATCAACCGCAGTCAGATATTCTTTGAAATGACCCAATAACGTATCAGCATTGAGTATCTTCATATGCTCGGTATTAAATGCAAGGAGCTTGCCTCTGTCGAACAGGCTGTTCGTCTTGGTCAGTCGAGACAGGTCGAAGGCCCCGACAAGCTCGTCTTTAGTCATGATTTCTTTTCGCTCACCCGGCGACCAGCCTAATAACGCAATAAAATTGACCATCGCCTCCGGCACGTACCCGCTGTTGAAGAAATCGACGACGTTAATCTCCGGCAGGTGAACTCCGAGTTCTTCAGCCATCGCGCCTATCTTCTCCTGCTCAATCTGGGCCTTGCCTTTGATAAAATCATTCAATTGCTCTGCCGTTATCCCACCAACCGATGCTATTTCCCCCAGGTCCGCATCAGGCTTTTCATTGATAGCATTGACAAGGGTCTTGCCGCGCTCCCTTTTGGACAGCTTGCCGCCGCCTTCGCTTATCGTAACCGCCATATGGGCGTACGTCGGCGTGCGAAAGCCGAGCGCTTTTTGCAAAGCCAGATGACAAGGCGTATTCATAAGGTGTTCCTGGCCGCGGATGACATGAGTTATTTTCATCAACTCATCATCCACAACACAGGCAAAGTGATACGTCGGATACCCGTCGGATTTGCAGATTATAAAGTCACCGAACTCACCCGCAGCGAACTTGACCTGTCCACGAACGACGTCCTCGACGACGATTTCCCCGTCCGGCATGCAGAGCCGCACCGCTACAGGCTGGCCCTGCGCCCGGGCCTTTTCCACGTCAGATTCATTGGGAAACTCTGCCGGCCGAGGATATATGAAATTCTCTTTTTTCTCCTGGGCCTGCTTTCGCATCGCCTCAAGCTCTTGGGGCGTGTCGAAACAATAGTAAGCCTTGCCGGCATCGAGCAGCTTCTGAGTATATTCCTTGTATATATCGAGTCTCTGTGACTGAAAGTATGGCCCGTTCGGCCCACCCACTTGCGGCCCTTCGTCCCAGTCGATACCCAGCCATCGCAAATCATCGATTACCTGCTGCGTCGCTGCCGGAGTATTGCGCCTCTGGTCGGTGTCCTCGATACGCAAAATCATTGTCCCGCCCGTATGACGGGCCAGAAGCCAGCAGAACAATGCCGTACGGGCGCCGCCGATGTGCAGATAGCCGGTCGGAGACGGTGCAAAGCGGGTTACAACCATTACTTCGGAACTCCCAAAACAAATACCCAGAACCCATCAGGATAAATGCAAACGCCCCCAAAGTCAATTTTCAAACCGAAACGACAAAAGAAAGATGATTGAATTTGGATAAGATTGGCATTATTATAATCCCGGAAGTGCTATGATATGGTAGATATTCGGGAACATATTGCTTACTGGCGAGATGGAGCAAAAGAGGACTGGGAGGTAGCCAGCCAATTAGTTGATAGCGGCAAGACCCGGCACGGGATGTTCTTTGCACATCTTGCTTTGGAAAAACTTCTGAAAGCACATATCTGCAGAAAGACGGGGAAACTTGCGCCAAGGCTCCATAATCTCGTCCGGCTGGCTGAAGTAGCAGAGCTTAAGTTGAGACCGCAAGACCTGGATACTCTGGCTGAAATGAACGAATTCAATCTCGAAGGTAGATATCCTATTACTTTCGTTTCGCCCCCGACGAAAAGAGAGTCGCAAGCATATATGAAAAAGGCAAAGGAAGTATTCGAATGGCTGACCCAAAAGTTGTAGCCGCCGTGAAAGAATATCTGAATCGCTTGGCGCAGGACGGCTTACCTGTCGCGTTCGGGGTGATATTCGGCTCGCAGGTAACAGGGCACGCGAACAATTTAAGTGACATAGATTTAATCGTCGTCTCGTCTTGGTTTGACGACAACATAAATAGAGACACCATAAATAAACTTTGGCGCATCGCGGCAAGAACCGACAGCCGAATTGAACCGATACCCTGCGGTCAGAACCAGTGGCAGAACAACAAGTCCGACGCTGTTCTCGAAATAGCTCGAAATGAAGGTGTGACCGTCGCCGGCTAATGCCGAGTACCCCAATCCCAATGGGAAGAAGATACATGAACGAACAGTCTGGCGAAAACAAGGTAAAAGAGAAAATAAATAAATCGCGGTTGGCGTTTGCCATTCTCTATTTTTTGCTGGGTTGTTTGATTATCCGGCTTTTTCGCAGGGACATGTTCTATCTTTCACCGAAGGAAGACTCTTGGAATGTCCACAGATTTCTCTGGTGCATTGCCTGCACTTTTTGGGGGTTCGCTGCGGTTGCCTTTCAGCTCCGGTGTCACAACACGTCACCCTTTCCGGAATATATCTTTTACTATCCTCTGCAACTTGTGGCAATGGCATGTTTGGTTTTTTCAGTCCTTCATTTGTGGGACAGAACTGAGGGTTACGTTTTTTACTATCTTTCGTTTTCTCTTTGTTTCTCGCTCGGCTTCCTGGTCGATAGCTACTGGAGTTTTATCAAAGGGCTTTTAACAAAACTCAAGATTTGCTAATTAGTCTTGTTGCGAGCGACGCAGCACGAATTACGGCGGGCATTTGGCCGGAGGCGCCGCGGAAAAACCTAATGGGGGTAGGTTTGCTGTACCCTCAGATGTGATTTTGATAAATTGCTGATTGCTATGGCAAAAGAAAAACCCTCAAAACTAAGTCCCGATGATTTGGTCGAGGTCGTCAGACTGGCGCCGCTGGTATCGATTGATTTGATTATCGAAAACAGCAAGGGCAAGGTCCTTGTCGGAATGCGCAACAATGAGCCTGCCAGGGGTTTTTTGTTTGTTCCCGGCGGACGAATCCTCAAAAATGAACGGATAGCTGAAGCCTTCGAACGTATTATGAAAGATGAGCTTGGAATCGAGACCGACTATCGGGGCGCGGAATTTATCGGGGCCTT
This sequence comes from uncultured Pirellulales bacterium, assembly GCA_964434085.1. Classification (GTDB taxonomy): domain Bacteria; phylum Planctomycetota; class Phycisphaerae; order Sedimentisphaerales; family Anaerobacaceae; genus JBBABK01. Next base: position 819 of record CAYSTP010000183.1, on the reverse strand, counting down.
CGACCATATGTACGATACGAACTTCGCCCTGCAGCAGGGCTTCGGAACACATTACGTCGTCCTCGCTCACAAAATCAAAATAACCGGTGAGGTCAAAATAGAACCCGACGACCAGCATGGCGAACTGCTCTGGCTGGACAAAAATGAATTGCTGAATAACGAAAAAGTCCACCCGTACACCAAGGCCTATTTCGAGAACAACCCAAGGGAGTATTGAAACAGAAGAGTAAGTCGCCATGACCAACGACCAAACAACTGAAAGACTGGATTTTATTCGGCAGATAGTGACCGATGATTTGAAAACGGGTAAATGGGACGGCCGGGTAGTAACCCGCTTTCCGCCTGAGCCTAACGGCTATCTCCATATCGGTCACGCCAAGAGCATTTGCCTCAATTTCGGCATAGCCGCAGAATTCGGGGGAACGTGTAACCTGCGATTCGACGACACCAACCCCGTCAAGGAAGAGCAGGAGTACATCGACTCGATAACCGAGGACGTCAAATGGCTTGGCTGGGACTGGGCAGACAGGTTGTATTACGCCAGTGACTATTTCCAGCAGATGTACGAGTGGGCCGTCCAGCTTATAAAAAAAGGCAGTGCCTATGTAGATGATTCGACAGCCGACCAGATACGCCAAGGCCGCGGCACACTCACCGAACCGGGTAAGAACAGCCCTTACCGCAACCGAGGTATCGAAGAGAATCTCGATTTGTTCGAACGGATGAAAGCCGGTGAATTCCCCGACGGCAGCCGGGTCCTGCGGGCAAAGATTGATATGGCCCATCCCAATCTTAATATGCGCGACCCCGTGATGTACC
>CAYSTP010000182.1:0-4116 GCA_964434085.1 uncultured Pirellulales bacterium | reverse complement strand
TTCGAATACGACGCCTTAGGCAGATTGATAAAAACGACGTATCCTGCCACGACACAGAATCCGGTAACGTATGTGCATATTGAATATGATGGACTTGGTCGAAAGAGTTTTGAAAGCGAGCAGACAACAGAAAATAATCCTGCTAACGCCATAGGCAAAGTATTTGAATACGACGCGGCGGGGAGATTAACCGCAATTGTACTGTCGGCAGTTGACGATCCGTTCCCTGAATCAGGCCGTGAAGCAGAGCAGGTGTATCCCCGCTGTGAGTATGAATATGACCAGTGCGGAAATCTTTTGACAATAAAAGACAACGTAAAGCAATATGCCGACGGGACTATAATAGCCGGCCATGCAAGACAGACATCCTTTACGTACGATGAAATGAATCATCAGCTATCACGAACCCTCCCGAACGGCAGCACTGAATACTTTGAATATGATGAGCTAGGCAGAATGACGGTTCATATTGACTTTGAAGAGCAGGCTACCGGTTATTTTTATAACGCTAGAGGTCTGCTCGAGTACAAGCGATATTACGACAAAGACAGCAGCCCCGGTGACGGTGTTAATGAAAATTATCCTCTGTCACCGGCTGAAGAATTTCATTACACCTATGACGTGTTAGGGCGTAAGAAAGAAGTAACTTTAGATGGACAGCCCCAGGAAGGTTATTTCTACGATAACGAAAGCAGAGTCATTGCAGTTAGTTCTCCGGAAGGTTATGTATGTTATATCTATAATGAGATTACCGGCCGCAAGATTCAAACGCGTTCTTACGCCCCGACAGACAGTTTGGATGATGATGTTCTGGCTTTTAGCAACAACGATATTACAAGAGTGGAATATGCTTATGACGAGCTCGGCAGACTTTATGAAACAAAAACGATCAAGCGAGACGGCTCTTTAGTAAATCCGGCAGAGGTGACGATAAATACTTATGACCAGGTGGGCAATCGCAACGGCCAGACAAAAGCCAACGGAATTGAGACAGTTTATACTTACGACAACTGCAATCGCTTGACTAATCTTGTTCATAGCAGCTCGCTTTCTTCGTTCGCATATACTCTGTATCCCGATGGTATGAGGCAAACGGTTACCGAAACATTGAAGACTTCCGGCGGCAGCAGTGAAACGCATAATATCACATACACATACGACGACCTGAACAGGCTCACAGGAGAAACTGCCGATACAAGCCCCAGTGGAAATGGGTATACCGCCGACTATACATACGACATTACAGGCAATAGAATACACAGAGAGGTCACTGCAAACGGACAGACATTGACTACAGATTATCAGTATTACGCAGATGGCTGCGACAAGCTTGAAAAAGAAACTCACAGCGGGCCTGTGGCTTATGTTCCGGCAGGAGATAAGCAATACTATGCCTACGCCGCAAGCAGTAGAATAAGTTACAGGTCTGCCAATGGCAGTAAAGTCGGGAAGGTATCGGCATTTATGATGGGTTTACCAAACGAGTTCGCTCATTACTTACTGGCACTCGTTTTGATTTGCATACCTGCAAGCTTTTTTGCACCTGCGTTTTTGTCATTGCGAGGCCGAGCGCAGCCGAGGCCGAAGCAATCTCAGATGATCGCTTTGTGGAAGAGATGCCTGTGTGTTTTGCTGGCGTATTTAATGTTCATAACGCCGACGGGATTTGAGTCGATAGCGTATGCGTCATCGCAATACAGCCAGATAACTGCCTTCGACTGGGCAACCCATAAGTATATCGAATATACTTATGACAACAACGGCTCATGTATTACTAAAACTACAAAGAACGCATCAAACGAGACCGTCGAAGATGTTACTTATGACTATAATCTGCAGAATAAGCTCGAACGCGTTACAAAAGGATACACGCAAGGCAGTGATAATATCGCTGAGGTTACAGAATATACCTACAATGACGATGGTATCAGGGTAAGGAGTTATTACTATAAGACGGTCAACGGCGGAGCAAATCAGGACGAGGAAACAAAGACCTTCCTCATCGACGCATACAATCACACAGGCTATGCACAAGTCCTCGAAGAAACCGACGGCACAAATAGAACAACTTACACCATCGGCGATGATATAGTAACACAATCAACGTATGATGGCTCAAGCGCGACAACGAGACACATTCTCTATGATGGACACGGAAGTACAAGACAGTTAACCGACACCACCGGGAATTTGGCCACTGACCAGGTTTTCAGCTACGATGGTTATGGCGTTCTTCTCGGCTATACGGGTACGCCTCAGACAAATCTGCTTTACTGCGGTGAATACTTTGACAGTGACCTTAAGCAATATAATCTCCGTGCAAGGTACTACGACCCGTATAGTGGACGTTTTAACCAGCTTGACCTATATGCTGGAAATAATGCTGACCCTCAATCTTTACACAAGTATCTTTATTGTCATGCGAATCCTGTGAATGGGATAGATCCTACCGGCAAAATAGGAGAATTTAGCCTTGTTGTAAGCATGTTTGTTATGGCAATGATTCTAATCCTATTTTGCGAGCCTGATGTGGCAAATGCGCCCGGCCCCGATGCTGCTTCTTCTTCTAACAATGGCGGTTTAATTGTTGATACTTTTATCACGATGGGGGTTGCCGCAGGTATCGGCGTTGTTGCACGTTTTGTGATCGACCCATTGAAAGCCGCTACTTCACGGCATATTCGTGGCTTATTTGATAGATTAAGATTTCGGGGTTCAGTACAAGTTCCATCAATTAATTCACCTATTACAGATCCGAGTCGATTGCTTACGGGTTCCACCCAGCTTGAAATAAATAAGCAACTTGGAGACGCATTCGAAGATTCCGTCAGGGCTTCGTTGCGAACAGCAAGAGGCACGCCGGTATTAACTTCGCAAGGCAAAGTTGTTCCTGACTTTCCGGCCGGTAACGTATATGGCGTAACTGATGCGAAGAACGTAATAAATTTGTCTCAATCCGCACAAACAAGGGGATTCGAAGAAATAGCACGTTCACAAAACATGCCGTTTAATCTTATAATCAGCCCAAGAGCTGAAACGGTGTCGAAGCCTTTACAGAAAGTAATAAAAGACACCGGAGGAACCATCTTTGAATTTAATTCCGCGACCGGAACATTTAAGGAAATAACTAGTTTTAGCGGAAATAAGGTGATCAGGTGAAATCGAAAATAACTCCACATTTTTCAACCTCACTTCTTTTGCCGATAGATATAGACGGCTTATCCTACGGCAGATTCTTTTTTAAAACATTGCAGGAAATCTATCCGGAATTGATGCCGAGAAAATATGGCAACACAGAGCCACTGAAAAATGTTTTTGACAGAGATATCGAAAAAATGTTATCAAGTTGCTGGCAGCCGAGGTCCGCCTCTCCGTATCGGTCTCACCAGTTTATCTGGAAGCCGCAAGTAAAAAGCACCGAGGCCTTCTGGAGCTTTAGCGGTTTACATGGGAAACAAAAACTTCATTCCGATTTACTTATATATGGAAAGCCTAAGAAGTTCAGGATAGCCGATATAAAGTCACTATACTGTGAGTTGATAAAACATGATCCAGCAGAGATCGGTCATATACATGTTCTGGCAGAACCGGAATTGAATCACTATAAGCGGTACTACAGAGAGATGCTATGGTGCCTCAATATAGGTTTCTCCACACTTGAACTTAAAAAATATGTTCCTAATCTTGCCTGGGGTACGTTTTTCGGCAAACCATACATTGAAATGATGGGTCTGGAAAAATTACTGAAAACCCCTGCGTATCTTATTGAACGGTGGGGCGATGGTGTTTACATACAAATTACCGAAAATATCGAGGATACTTTCCAAAAGTATGAGGAATTTGACAAGCTGCGAACACAGATCAAAGAATATTTAGGACGTCAGTATTTCTTTAGTCCCGATTTGCCGAAAAGCGAATACCGCGTCCCCAACTTTGTTTTTTCATGTGATAAAGAACAGGGAGAAAAAATATAGCACATGACCGTCGGTTTTCTGTTGCTCATTTTTGCGATAACACTTGGCAGCGGCAAATACAATTATCATTATGATGCCTTGGGCAGAGTAATAAGAACCACACATCCGCCGGCCGAATTCGAAGGAAGCAGCGGCGCACAGA
>CAYSTP010000181.1:0-4158 GCA_964434085.1 uncultured Pirellulales bacterium | reverse complement strand
GCAGAAAAGAAAGTAACTAGCCTAATGACAGTCGAGGCAAATCAGCTCTCGGCTAGTCAGTATGCCGGATCGCTGTTTGGCAATGCTGGGGATGCATTAGTCGGCGACGATTCCGAGGCAAATAGAAAAGAAGGATTATATGTTGTGGACAATTGCTGTAGTGCTGTTGATTTTATGGGGGCTTGGCTTGGTGACAGGCTATACGATGGGAGGGTTAGTTCACGTTCTGATAATCATCGCCCTTGTGGCCGTGATTTTCAGGGTAATTTCCGGCCGACGGGTCACATGATTCGAGGCGTGCCAGAAAAAGAGCCTTCATGAATATCTTGACTGTAATCGGCATAATTCTAATTGTGCTCGGCTTGATTGGAGAAACGTGGCGCTGGGCGCTAACATAACCGGAAGGAGAATGAAAAATGAATAAACTTTACTGCTTACCAGTCGCCGCGATCATGGCGCTGCTGGTGATTTTGCCTGCAAAGCCAGTGAACTGCGCGGACATGACTGGGAAATGGGGAGCCGGTCTCCATGGCGGAGCTTATAAGCTCGGCTTAACCGACCATTCCGACATCTGGACGGTGGGCTGGCTGTTCAACACCGACCTGAAATACGGGCTGGATAGCCATGTTTCGATTGGGATTGAATTGAACTTAATGCAAACTTACCTTGCGGACCTCAGTGAAGGCAACCGAGCGCAAGACGGGGCAAAGCTGACCACCGATAACGTTGGAGACGGTCCCCGCCAGCGCGCTTTCATAGCTGGTTTGTTTGCCGAATATCATTTCATGCCTGAGAAAAACTGGTCACCGTTTGTTTCCGTCGGTACGGGGATGTATATCTGGAGATGGGCTGACAAAGACTGGAAAACTCTGATCTCAACAGACCCTTCGCTGGCCGGCACCAGCACTCCAACCATGGATTTGGACAACGCCCCCTACTATCTGCGTGACAAGCAACTTTACGCTTCGGCTGGTTTGGGTCTGGAGTTTTTTCCCTCTCAGAAGCTCTCATTTGAAATGGGAGCCAAATTCCGCTATTTGACCCATCTTTTCACCGATTTCAAGGATAGCAAGGATATCGTCGGAACAAAACAAGGCCAGCTTGACCTGCCCAGAGCCATCGGTGAAATATATGCTGGTTTAACCCTGCATTTTGGCCCGGTGAAATGCCCGCTTTTGTCTTGCGAGGCCTCCGGGAATCCGATGAGCGGGAATGCCGCTTTATCTGTGCAGTTTAGTAGTTCAGTCACTGGAGGGTGCCCACCTCTCGCTTATGGCTGGGATTTTGGGGATGGCGGCAACAGCAGCGACATGAATCCGAGACATAACTACCAGACAGAGGGAAACTATACGGCTAGTCTGACCGTCACAGATTCAAAAGGAAGCACTTGCCAGGAACTGGTCTACAATATTGTAGTCAATTGCCCTACTTTGACCTGCACAGCGTCATCGACCCCCGCAAACGGGACAGCCCCTGTGACAGTGCAGTTTAACACTTCGGTCAGTGGTGGGTGCCCACCCTACACTTACAGTTGGGATACTGGCGAGGGGAGGGCCAGCAACGAACAGAATCCGAGCTATCTCATCGAGAAGGCAGGAAGCTTTACGGCCAAGGTAACAGTCACGGATTCCAAAGGAAATATCGGTCAGAGTAGTGTTTCCTATACAATTTCCGAAGACGAGTTCATCCCGACTCCGGAAAAACCCTTGATTCTGCGTGACGTAAACTTTGAAAGCGATAAAGCCATACTCCTCGAGAGTTCAAAGGCTATACTCGACCGGGTTGCCACCAGCTTAATTGAACACCCCGATGTAAAAGTTGAAGTCGCCGGTTATTGCGATGCCCAGAACACAGAAGCGCACAATCTCAAACTTTCGGACGCGCGAGCGAAGGCAGTGCGGGATTATCTGATCCTCAAAGGAGTAACGGCAAAACGGCTGGAGGCCAAGGGGTACGGAGAATCAGAGCCGATAGCATCGAACGATACCGCAGCTGGCCGGGCAGAAAACCGGAGGGTGGAATTGAAGAGAATTCGTTAGGACAGGACAGCAAAAAGGGCCGCCTGGACACCTTATCTGGGCGGACGAATTGGCAGGCTGTTTCGAATTCAGGACAAGACTCAAGCGCGGCATGGCTCAGATAGTCATGCTAGTGGTAAAAACATTAGGATAAAAATAATATGAGAAAACTTTCTATCGGTATTATTGATCTTATAGCCAAAGCACCGACGCGGTCAATATGGATGCGTATCATGGGTGCGAACTTTGTCAGTATCATGCCTCAAGTTATCGCTACGTGGTGCGAAGAGCTGGGGCATGACGTCACGTTAGTCACATATACAGGTCGAGAGAATCTCATCGAGGATTTGCCGGCTGGAGTTGACTTCGTTTTCATTAGCTCATTCACTGAAGCGGCCTTGCTATCCTACGCACTCAGTAACTTGTTCCGATCGCGAGGTGTGGTCACCGCCCTTGGAGGGCCCCATGCTCGTTGTTATCCGCAGGATGCGCAGAAGTATTTTGACTATGTGCTGGGGTTCACGGACAAAGCACTGATCCACGAGGTGCTTCGGGATTGCGCCCGACACCGGCCCGTTGGTCTGCACCTTTCGGCTGAACACCATCCAGTCGAGTTACCTGGTGTGAGTAAACGCTGGAAATTCATAGAACAGTCCCTACGGAAGGCGCCATTTATTAAGATAGTCCCGCTCTTAAGCAGCCTGGGTTGTCCGTATTCCTGTGACTTCTGTATCGACTCGTCGGTGCCCTATCAAACGTTGGATACGGGTGCGATGAAGGAAGATCTGAGTTTTCTCCTGGGCAAATTGAAACGTCCCCACGTGGGATGGCACGACCCGAACTTCGGAGTCCGATTCGACAAATGTATGGAGGCCATCGAAGAAGTGGTACCGCCTGGTCGTATCGACTTCATCGCCGAATCGACCCTTTCCCTGTTATCGGAATCCCGTGTGAAACGACTGAAGCGCAATGGTTTCAAGGCGCTGCTTCCGGGCATAGAATCATGGTTCGAGATGGGAAAGAAGTCAAATACCGCGAATACAACGGGGATGGATAAAGTCAAAAAAGTATCTGATCATGTCAATATGATTCTGCGACATATCCCTTATGTGCAAACCAATCATATTTTCGGACTCGATGGTGACGAAGGATCTGCCCCGTTTGAACTTACCAAGCGGTTTCTGGATCTTAGCCCGGGCGCCTTTCCGGCCTTTTCGATGCTTTCAGCTTTCGGACAGGCGGCTCCGCTGAATCTGGAATTCCAGCGCGCAAATCGCGTTCTACCTTTTCCTTTTCACTTTCTCAGCAATATCCAGATGAACCTTAAGCCGAAGCACTACACGTGGTCGGAATTCTATGATCATTTTATTGATGTGGCAAAATACTCCTACTCTCCCCGCCTGATAGTCCAACGGTTCCTGGCCAACGGGGAAACTATTCCCAGATGGCTGAATGTGGTTCGCGGATTCTCAGAACGTTTCGGTCGAGTCAAGTACATCAGCAAGGTTCGCCGGCGATTAGATACCGACCGATCGTTGCGACGATTCTTCGAACAGGAAACGACCGAAATGCCGCAAATCCTCGTGCAGTGGATACGTAAAGACCTGGGTAATTTCTGGGATTGGCTGCCGGATGGCGCCTTGCTCCACGATCCCAACGCCTATCTCTTGTCACAGCAAAATACATGTTCTTCCTGCAATGTTCCAAGAGCCGGTGTTACCTGATGGTAAAGACGGTATTTGACGTTTCGCCCGCCGATAACCATATTAGTAATTGAGAAATAAAAAAGAGACCGGCCTAAAGCCGGTCTCCTCAGAAATCAGTCCCGTGCCAGAGTTAACACGGGATTCTTTATGTCGCCTTTAGTACGACTTGCGGTAGCCGTTGCCGCCGCTTTGGGGACGCGGTTTAGCTTCGTTGACATTCAACGCCCGTCCATTCAGATCCTGGCCATTAAGGCCACTAATGGCAGCAGTTGCCTCGTCATTCGTCGACATCTCCACAAATCCAAAACCTTTCGAATTGCCGCTGTCTCTGTCGGTAATAACCTTGACGGTTGAGACTTCACCATAGCCCTCAAAGGCTTGGCGTAACTGATCTTCTGTCGTATCGAACGACATGTTTCCGATGTAGATATTCA
>CAYSTP010000180.1:0-4250 GCA_964434085.1 uncultured Pirellulales bacterium | reverse complement strand
GATTTCGCAGGACACCCGGACCTGCCGGAGACACTTTTCTGGATAGCGGAAGGTTATCGATGGGCGAATAATTCTGACAAGGCAAAGGGGCTTTATCAGCAGATAATACAGGATTTTCCGGACAGCTCTTATGCAGACAGGGCAAGGCTGGGTCTGGCAAGGCAGGAGGTTGTGTCATTGATTGTCCGGAAAAACTCCGGCCCGGCTGAGAAGGCACTTGATAAGTTTATCGCTGATTTTGCAGGTCAGCTCGATTTGCCGCAGTCGGTTTTCTGGATTGGGCGACAATACGAATGGACGACCAAATATGAGGAGGCAAAGAAAGCCTACGAATTGATAGCGAGTCAGTATCCAAACAGCACATTTGCCGACGAGGCAAGGCTCGGTGTCGCAAGGACGGAGACGGCCCTGCTTATTTACTCCGGGCAATCAGAAGAGGCCCAGGCTGCGGTTGAAAGAATAAAGACTGATTTCGCCGGTCATCCTGAACTGGCGGATACGCTTTATGAGATTGCAGGGATGTACGACTATATAAATTCTTTTGAAGAAGCAATCGAACTACACAGCGAAATTGTGTCGAATTTTGCGGACGACAAACTCGGTTCAAGATCATCTATTCAGGAGGCTAAACTTGCAATATTTGAATTGATTGACGCTAACGACTACATAACAGCAGAAACAGCGATAACTCAAATGAGAGAAAACTTCTCTGACCATGCGGAACTGCCGGACTGTCTGCTTAGGATTGCAGAAAGATACATAGAGCATGGTGAAAATGCTCTCGCCTTAAAACTTTATGAAGATATTATCGACAGCCAATATGATTCCAAGGCTATACCTCTTGCATGCGCACGGTTGATTGACTCCCATATCAAACAAAATGATTACGAACAGGCGTTTGTTTATGCCCAGAGATTGTCTAACGACTGGCCGAATTCTGAGCATGCATGGTATGGCTTGTTCACAATCGGCGAGCTGAACGAAAGAATGAAGGCATCGGGCCTCGTAGGTGATGAAGTTGATTCTATAATAAAAACCTGCTACGAGGGCTTGGTTGCGAACTATCCTGACTGTGCCAAAGCCAAGTATGCTGCCTTTCGGCTTGCGGAAACTGCTCTCGAAGAAGAAGACTGGGCGAATGTAGTCAACTACAATAGCTTTCTTTTGACGAAATTCGAGCCCGGCGAAGAACCAGTGGTAGTTCTTTATCCGCTTGCCCTCGGCTATGACAAACTGGGCCATTTCGGGGAAGCTCTTGAGACTTATAAGCTCTTTATAATCAAGGCCAATACGACCGACCCGAGAAGAAATGGCGCTTTGCAGAGGATTACTGAACTTGAGGCAACGGTGAATAACGAGATTTCCACAATTCGTTTACCAGATTCCATTCTTGCCAAGATAGTAGGAGGCTTCCAGGCGATATGTGTATTGGACTTTGACGACAGGCCGTGTTATACTGGAGTATACGCATGTCTTGCCACTTCTGAAGAAGACTGCAGTCGGGATTATTGTCAGTGCGATACCATGAATCAATACTGCCAGATAGCAACTTCAGGCGAATGTTATGACAGAATAGAACAGGTAACGTGTTCGGGTCGATGTCAGTCATACCCATGTATTTGGATATACGACCCTGAGACACCCCCCTTTTGGTATTGCGTAACAAATCAGTATAAGGATATTCACGATTGCGATAGCGGTCAAATATACGATTGTGGCTTATAAGGTATAAAAGAAAGGCAGGTGTAATATGAAGTTCCTGACTATCTGTTCTTGGGTCTTAGTACTTTCGTTGGCAGCCTCCGGAATTACATCGGATAAAGCGCTTGAAGGCTGGAGGGTCAATTATTCTTCTTTGATCGAATCTCTTGAAATCGAATACACGGAGACACTGGTGGAAGCAAAGGCTAAATACCCGAAGCACGTGGAAAACCTTTATTACTCAATTGATGTTGACCGAGTTCAACTCGGTAGCCGATTCAGAGAAGTGCTTTCGTTCACTAAAAGTCAGGGTGATGAACTAGAGAATCAAGAGGATTCTTTTGATGGCATAGAGTACAGACAACTTAAACCAGCCAACACGAGAGGCAAATTTATTGGAGTAATTTCTCCTATAGTTGAGAAAGAATCTTCTGGGTACGAGGAACCTTATACTGCCTATCTTCTTGCGTCACGAACACCCGAGTATGAGGGAATAACCACAGCGGAAGCGTTCTTCACAGCTTCTAAAAAAGACTCAAATAACGTCTTGACATCTTCGGGTGCTGAGATAGTAAATGGAATCACATGTGAGTGTTTCAGGCTTATCAGGAATGGTAAACTCAAAAAAGAAATGTGGGTGGCCCCTGATAAAGGCATGCTTCCCGTTCAATATATTTCGTATTATGGGGCAGATACACGCTACCAGATGAGCGTTCTTGAGATAGACGAGTGTAATGGAATCTTCTACCCCAAGAAAGCCAGAAAAGGCGTATATAATCCTTCAAAAACTATTGTGCGAGAGGTTCAAGTTTCCAAGTTCATACCAAACCCTACGGTTGACCCTAATATCTTCAGGCTTGACTTTCCAACTGGGACGACAGTCGTTGACCGGCGTATCGGTGAAAGTTATGTTGTCGGGGTCGAACAGTAGCTTATGGCGGTAGTGTTAGGTTTGTTAAGTAAAATCTTATTAGTTTTGCCACAGGTAACCATGAAATTATCGTGTTTAATTATAACGGCTTTAATCTTACACTTTTTAGCTGGTTGTTCATCGAATATCCAAACGCCACAGTCGCAATTGGTGTCTAAAAATGGCATCGCAGATGCTGCCTGCGGGCCACAAACACTGGCAGCATACTCGAAATTACGAAAAAGTGAGTATGGAACCGAACAGATTTATCAGATATTGGGCAAACCCAATGGTGATGCCGTCAGTTTGCTGGAATTAAAGGAAGCTGCTCAGCATCTCGGATTCAAAGCTGAAGGATATCTGCTTGATCCAGATAAGCTGGAGGGGATTGAGACCTACGCAATCATTCCCATTGGGGAAAATAAAACAGGGTCACGTTCTGACCCCCTTCATTTTGTACTGGTGAGATTTTCTAAAGGTAAGATATTCGAAATCGATTACAACACAATGGAGGAGAAACCTTTGGAGTTGACAAGGCTAAAAAAGGCATGGAAAGGCCCCGCCCTTTTTCTAAGATAATGAACCATAATCTCTGCGATAAATAATCGTGTAATACCCTGTACTTAATACACGGTCCACTCTGTTTTACCGCATTATCCAGCTCATGCCCGCGAAGGTCATCTTGGGGCTGGCGCGAAAGGCCGCATCGCCGCTGAATGTGTAATCCAGCTCAAGTGTCTTACGCAGAAAAATCTTATCCGGTGTCCCATTGTCATCGTCCGTAACAGGGTAATCGACGACGAGCGTTTCGTTACTCAGACCTGCGACAAAAAGATTGACTTCCTTGGCCTTCATATCGAAATCAGGCCAGATAATCGCAACGTCCCTCGTATTGTCCCGGCCTTGCAGTATCCGCATCCCGCTCGAATCGAGCGCCTCGAGGAATGGATACATTCCCCGGTGTCTTGTCTTTACGTGCTCAAAGACTTCCGGCGGAACGCCTTTGCCGGCCGGGATAATCTCGAATGTGTCGGTCATCAGCTCACACTGCGGATAGAAGCCAACATCATCGGCCGTATTGTTGGTAAGCGTAAGAATCAGATACCAGAAACGAACCGGCTGACCCCCCTGCTCAGGCTTCAGCATAATCTGCTGCAGGTGTTCGTACTGAACATCGACGGTCCAGTCCTGTGGTCGCTGAACCACCGCAGGCTTCGGTGCAGCCATTGCAAAGCAGGTTACTGTAATTCCAACACATAATAGAGACACAAGAATCCTCATCGGCGGCCCCTCAAATGTAAATACCGACTAATACCGATATTCTACACGATAATGCCTTATAAGCCAAGACTTTTCTACCCCTGCTTTCCGGCCCCCCGCCGTCAGTACACCGATGCCCTGTCCGGTAAATAATAATTGCCTCAGGCGCTGAATTGCATTATTTTATCGGCTGAACGACTCATCGATATTCGTGGCAGGATAAGAGCATGGCCGAAGAACAGAAACAGCTTCTGCAGGAAATCGAACCCCTGCTCGAAGCCGACGCCAGGTCCGCCCTCGTCAAGGCCCTGGCCGAATATCGAAGCAGTGAAATCGCCGAAGTGGTCGAGATTATCGATGACGACGACCGCCGTCTAAT
>CAYSTP010000179.1:0-4308 GCA_964434085.1 uncultured Pirellulales bacterium | reverse complement strand
TGCAAAACAAACCCAATTTTCGTCAGTTTTCACCCAAAAACCGCGATTTGGACAAAAAACAAACCCAATTCAAACTCAAACACAGCCAAATTTAGGGAATATAGAGAAAATAGGAAAAGCTTTTTGCTCTTTGAAATATGCAGGCTATATGTCTTCGAAGTTGAGTTCGGGGGGCGGGCCGAGGTCGGCAGGTGTGATTTTTTCCTCGATTGTCACCGGCTCGACCGGTTTTGGCTCGTTAGGCTCAGCAACTTTGCGTGCGGCCTGTGCGGCATTTTGCGAGTTTTTTACGAGGACATCCACGGTTTGGTCGATGGTGTCTTCTTTGCGGTCGGCGGAGACCAGGCCGTGGATTATTCCAGTCCACCACGTCATGTAACCGGTACTGCTCTGAAGGGAGTCGCTGTTGAAGCCGATTTTGCCGAGCGTGCCACCGCCGCCTAACGGGCTGACAGAAATTAGAAATGCGACAAAGCTCCAGATGAGAAGACCCGTCAGGAATCCGAGCAGTCCGCCGCCGGCGAAGTCGAGTATCTTCGGAAAGGTTACTTGAAACTGGCTCAGGAAAATTACGTAAGAGAACAGGTAGAGCACGGTCAGAGAAATGACGGCTGTGCCCAGCATTACGAAAACTTCACCGCCTCGTCCCTGGACTCCTAAAAGACCTTTTAGTACAGGGCCCACTGTAAGGCCGAGGTAGACAGCGATAACGACATTGAAAAGAAGTGTCCAGGTCTCGTAGAGACCTTTTTTCGCCATCAGGGCGGCGATTATCAGAGCCAAAACTATTCCAATCCAGAGTGTCATTCGTCGCGACCCAAGACCCGTAGCAATTCCTGTAAGGACGTAGTGCCGGAAACGACCTTTCTCATACCTTGTTTTCGCAGACTGCTTTTACCTCTTTTCTTGCCCTCTTTTCTCAACTGTGATATCGCTACTTCGTTGTTGAGGATGTTCTGTTTAACTTTGTCGTCGATTACCAGCAGGTCGTAGATGCCGGTTCTGCCGCGATAGCCGGTATAGTGACACTGGTCACAGCCCACGGGCTGATACATACTGCTGGGGTCTATCTGGTGCCTTTGGAACTCGTGCACCTGACGCGGAGTGAACTCGGCGGGTCTCTTGCAGTTTTCGCAAAGATTACGGACGAGCCTTTGAGATATTATCATACTCAGTCCCGTGGAGAGCATTGCAGATGTGACGCCGAGGTCAATCAGCCTGATTAGGGCCGAGGCATTGCCGGTGCTGTGCACCGTAGCCAGGACGAGATGTCCGGTCTGCGCGGCTCGCAGTGCGATCTGTGCTGTTTCTTCGTCACGTATTTCACCGACGCAAATCACGTCGGGGTCCTGCCTGAGCATACTTCGCAGACTCTTGGCAAAGGTGATGTCGGCTTTGGGATTTACTTCAATCTGGCTTGCCTGCGGCAGCACATATTCAATTGGGTCTTCGACCGTTATGACGTTTCTCGTGTTCAGGTCGATTTTATTGAGCATGGCATACATGGTGGTGGTTTTTCCGCTGCCGGTCGGTCCGCACATCAGAATCATACCGGAAGGGCTGGCGATAGCCTGTTTGATAGCCGCCTGCTGCTTTTCAGACAGGCCGATGGAGTTGAGCTGGAATCGGCCGGGGTCCTGGTTGAGGACCCTGATGGAAAGTTTTTCGCCGTTAAGGACGCCGGCGCTGGCCACACGAAACGATATGCTGCTGTCGGATGTTTTGGCGATAAATGCGCCGTCCTGTGGTCGGCGTTTGTCGGCGATGTCCATATTGCTGACGACCTTAATGCTGTTAATAACCGCCTGGCAGGTCTGTGAATCAATTTGTTCGACTTCGCGCAGCACGCCATCGACACGAAATCTTACAATGTGAATGGAATCGTCCTTGGGGTCAATCAATATGTCACTGGCATCCTGTTCGATGGCGTCGAGAATTATCTGCTGCGTAAAATCAAGGGTGTGGCGGTCCTGGCTCTGGTTGCGTCCGCCGTGGCTGTACAGCTCCCTGATACTTCGGCCTGACGTGTCGAGCAGACTAATGGAAGTATCTTCGCTGTGTCCCACATTTCGCACACTCTCAGCGAGGCTGTGAAAATGTTCTTTTATGGTCTCTACAAAGCCCTGACTGCTCTCGGAGGACCTTTGTTTTATGTCTTTGAGGAACAACAGCAGCAGCACTACGGGTCCGAGCACGAACGAGAACAAATCAGCTGCGACCCTGCCGCCTTGGGACAGAGTGGGGTTGAGGTGGATTTTCTGAACGCAGTAGAGGCATAAGTAAACCCAGGCGATGAGCAGGACGAGCTTGAAGATACTAAAGGACAGGTCAACGGCAGCCGACGGCGCCGCCGACAGCGTTGTAAGTGCCGAAAGAGAAGTTATCGTGACAAGTTTTTCCATGGCCGAAGAAAAGTAAAGAAAATCCGCTAAGAGCTTCTGAGTAAAAAGGTTAGCAAATTATTCGGCGGCAGGCAAGCAGAAACTGCAGGCCTGTTCTTTATTATAGATGGAATTATCGTGAATTTGTTGCGGAATTTACGATTTTTTTACAGGATTTCTCAGGGTTACTCGTCTTCGAGTTCAAGGTCGGAAAAATCGGCGAAGAGCTCGTCATCCGAAATGTCAAGGTCGGTATCACCCGCTTTTGGCGGTTCTGTGTCAACGGCGTCAAATTTGTCGGGCTTGCCGTTAACCTGCATGACGAAGGTTAAGGGGCCGACGGTCAGCTTGTCCCCCGGTTTGACAAGTGTTTCCTCGACTGTCTGGCCGTTTACTATCGTGCCGTTTCGGGAGTTGAGGTCGCGGATTTTGAGCAGGTCTTTTTCGGTGAAGAGTCGGCAGTGTCTGCGGGAGACGGCGTCGAGAGGTATGCGCAGGTCGCAGTCCTTACGACGGCCCATTACCGTAACGCTGCTTGGCATGGGTATGGTCTTAAAGGATCCGTCCCTTTTCAGAAGCAGCAGATTGACGTCCATCCGACTTCCTCCAAAAAAGACGCGGCGACAATCAGCTATTATAACGTCGTCCGCCGGGAATTGCAAGTGGCGGCAAAAAAGTTTGTTCCGGGCAGCAAATATAGACGAAAACCGCGGCAGAGGTCGGGAAAGCCGAAAAATCAGCGGCAGGATTATGTGATAAAAGACCGTCCGGATAGGAATATCAGGAAGTGTAGAAAGGGTGTAACTTTTTTCCCGCGAAAGCGCCTTACATATAAACGCAGCTTAAGTATAATCTTATCTGCACCGCCACAGGAAATTTTGATTTGCTTTTCGAATGCATTTTGAACTTTTATGCTGCGCATTATGAGGTTTATTGCGTTGGTGGAATAGTGGGAAATATGTAAGATTGACGGGTATCTTTGGTAAGGAGTATTTATGAGTGAGGTCACCCGGATTCTGGCTGCCATTGAACAGGGGGATGTACACGCCGTGGACGGGCTGCTTCCGCTGGTCTACCAGGAGCTCCGCCGGCTTGCCGCTCAGCGATTGAGTAAAGAATCGCCCGGTCAAACACTGCAGGCAACCGCATTAGTCCACGAGGCCTACCTGCGGCTCGTTGGAAACGAAAACCAAAACTGGAGCGGTCGTCATCATTTCTTTGCTGCTGCGGCTGAGGCGATGCGACGCATCCTTATCGAAAACGCGCGGCGAAAGAAAAGTTTAAGACGCGGCGGCGGTCGCAGGCGAATCAGGCTGGATGAGGCAATTCTGACCAAAGACGACGATGCCGCCGCGGATGAACTTATTGCATTGGATGAAGCCCTTGAGAAACTATCCGACAGGGACAGGTTATCATCTGACCTGATAAAACTCCGCTTTTTTGCGGGATTGACTATGGAACAAGCGGCTGACATTCTGGGAATTCCTCGCCGCACTGCCGACAGAAATTGGGCTTATGCCCGCGCCTGGCTTTATAAAGAAATTAACAAGGACGACCGAAATCTCTCACTTTAGATTTTTTCGAGAAAATTTCATTTTCTTGGCGCATAAGGACCGCCGACTTCGCATTATATAATGGAGCAGCTAATAAAGGGAAGATGTGATGGATGCAGAACGGCCGGACATCAAGGAGATATTTTGCACAGCCGTTGAAAAGAAATCCAGGGCTGAGCGAGATGCCTACCTAAGGCAGGCCTGTGGAGGGGACGAAGAATTGCGCGCTGATGTCGAAGCGTTGCTCAAGGCCCACGATGCGGTAGGCAGCTTTCTCGAATCGCCTCCGGCCGGCACAAATACCACACTTGACACTTCGCCGCTGACCGAAGGACCCGGTACGAAAATCGGCCGATACAAGCTGCTCCAGTTGA
>CAYSTP010000178.1:0-4352 GCA_964434085.1 uncultured Pirellulales bacterium | reverse complement strand
TCCATCATGAACAGGACGTCTCTGCCTTTGTCTCTGAAGTACTCGGCGATGGTTACAGCTACGAATGCCGCCTTGACGCGCTGAATCGGCGGTGCATCGGAAGTGGCTACGATTACGACGCTTCGAGCCAAACCCTCTGGTCCGAGGTCTTCTTCGAGAAACTCTCGGACCTCTCGACCGCGCTCCCCGATAAGGGCGACAACATTCACGGCGGCGTCGGAGCTGTTAGCAATGTCACCGAGCAGAACGCTTTTGCCGACTCCGCTGCCGGAAAAGATGCCGATACGCTGACCTCGTCCGCAGGTTAAGAGGCTGTCGATTGACCTTATGCCCAGTGCCAAAGGCTCTTTAATTTTTGTCCGACTCATCGGAGGCGGACTGGCGGCGTCAAGTGCCCTTTTGTTTTCTCCGGCAAGCGGTCCCTTGTTGTCGATAGGTTCACCGAGCCCGTTAATGACCCTGCCCAGTATGTTGTCACTGACCTTAATGTAGCGAGGCGTGATTCGGGCGGTTACCGAATCGCCGGGTGATATGCCCTCGATGTGTTCAAGGGGCAGCGCGATAATCCTGTTTTCCCTGAAGCCCACTACTTCTGCAAGGACCCTTCGGCCGTCACGCAGGTTTATTTCGCACAATTCACCGAGACCGAGCACGGGCCCGTTGGATTCAACGGTCAGGCCCGCAACTTTGGTGACGGTTCCCTTGAAGCAATGCAGGTTAGCCCGGCGCAGAGCGGCGCCGAGCTTGTCAAAATCGATTGACAGAGTTGTCGTATGCGTGGACGGCATCGGTTATCCCGTTTTCTTCAGAACCTCACTGATTCTGTCTAAGTGTTCGTCAATAAATGATTCGACAATTCCTTTCGGAGTTTCGAGCAGGCACTGGGCCGGTCCGATTCCCGCATCGGCGACGAATGTCGCGCCTTTGGCAAAGTCGATTTCGTCGGCCTTGGTGAGCTGCTCTATCCGGGTATAGTCCTTTGGGTTCAGTCGTATTACGATATCTTTCTGTGTCGGCGCATCGCCGAGAGTCTGCTTTATGACATCCTGAATTTTGTAGTCCTCCTGCTCGATTCTGTGTGTGAGTACCTTTCGTGCTATCTCAACAGCCAAATTTACAATATCGTCCTTATGCCGGCGGAAGAGCTCTGACTGCATGCCGGCGAGCGTTTCGATTATACTCTTAAGATTGGTGCACAGCTCATTGAGCTCGGCTTTTTGACCCTGCATCTGTTCAAGGGCCTGTTCCTGCGGTGACAAGGCCGATGCATCGGTGCCGTTTGCAGACCGACTGTTGAGCACTGTCGCGCTTTGGACGGGTCTGTCGAGTTTTACAGTCGGCATCTGCTGCATGGGCCTATTCCTGTTCTATAAAGGCCAGTTCGCCGTTCTGGTTTTTGGACCGCAGGACGGCGACGATTTCATCGCGGGCCTTCTGGATATTTTCATTCGTAGGCGCCGACATCAGTGACGCCTCTTCGTCGAGTGTCTGTGCGGCGCGCTCCGAGATGTTCGACTTGATTTTCTTTAAGATTGCATCATCAGCTTTGGTCAGGGCCAAGGCCAGGGACCTTGCCTCTATATCGCGGAGTATCTGCTGCAGCGAGCGGTCGGTAATGACCGGGATATCCTCCCAGACAATCATCAGGTTGGTGACCTTTTCAGCGACTTCGGCGTCTTTGTCCTTTATAGCGTTCAATAAACCATCGCGAAGCTCGCGGCTGAGGTTTCTCAGTATTATAGCCACCTTTCTGAGAGACTCTTCGGGAAGGAGCTGCTGCTGGGCGGGTCCTTTACCGGTTTTGAGGCTCTTAAGTTTTCCGCAGACCATCTCGGCGATTCTTACCCCGGCTTCGGGGGTTATTCTTTCTCCGGTGGTCATCCTTGCGACCACATTTTGTCGGATGTTTTCTTCGAGCAGTTTGAGAACGTCGGAGCCTTTCTTCGGTGTAAGCTCGGACAATACGACGGCTACGGCCTGTGGGTGCTCACCTTTTAGTGCGGCCGAGATTGTCTGAGCATCGGCCTGACGAACGGGTATGAACGGGTCCCGCTGCTGGAGCAGGTCTTTGATTTCTTTCTGGATTTGCTCAGCCTTGTCAGCGCCGAGGGTATTGTTGAGCATTTCACGAAGGAAGTTTTTTATCTTGAATCCTTCCTTTACGTTCAGACTGCTGCAAAACTCCTTTGCGTATTCGAGACTTTCCTGTGTGCTGGCATATCCTGCGGCATCGAGGTAAGCAAGCTCCACCGCCAGTTCGCGCACGGTTTCAGGTTTGATATTACGAAGCAGTTCCGAGGCGGTGGTCGCATCGAGACTCATCAATAACATCGCGGCCTTTTGCTTGCGGGTAAGTATCATAGTGTGCTACTCTCTTTCTTCGACCCAACTTGCAAAGAGTTTTTTGACCTGTTCAGGATTGTTCTGCAGTGCGGTTGCGATTTGTCGGCGCAGGACTACCGGCTCGGCGGCCTCGGTGCCCGCCGGCAGCATAGGTGCGCCGGCATAACCTTCCGGAAGCTGGGCCTGAGGTTGCGCGGCGGCCTTTTTGCCGGCGCCGGCAAACATCTTGAATACCAACAGGGCGCACAGGGCCATAACTCCCAACGAACCGTGTCTGACGATTGCCATATATCGAGGCCAGTTGGAAGGTTCCTCTTGGACGATTGGTTCAATGGTCGGCCGATTGAATCTTGCGGGAACGACCTTGAGCAAATCGGTATCTTTGAGGCCGAGAGCGTTTCGGATGACCTGTTCGACGTCGGCGACAGCCATGATGGGTTCTGCTGATTCTGCTGCGTTGGGGTCTGCGTTGTCCGGGGTCAAATCGACAAAGGCTGCGACTGCGAGGGATTTAATTTCGCCGGGCATAATGGTTTTCTGCTCAACTGTTTTTCCCACGACGTACTCGGTAACGGTGGTTTCACCGGCCTTTTTGCCGGCGCCGGCGTTTTCTGTACTTTCCGCCGGGGCAGGAGTGGTTTCGGTTGTACTTTCAATCTCTTCCTTTTTGGGGACACCTTTGGGCTCGTATTTTTCGGTAACAAGGTTCAGGCTGGTCATATCGATTTCAGCACTTACCTTTACAGTGGCCCTGTCTGGCCCCAGGACCGTAGCGAGCATATCTTCAGCCTTTTTAGACAGGTTTTGTTCGACGCGTTCGCGGTAGTCGGCGACGGTGGTCGCTCCGTTGTCAAATTGTCCGTCGCTGCGGCGAGAAAGCAATCTTCCATTGCTGTCAACGACGGTGATGTTTTCGGGTTTGAGATTTTCAACGGCTCCTGCGACCAGGTGAGTAATTGCCGCGATACTTGACTGGCTCAGTTCGAATCCCTGTCGCAGTCGCAGAGCCACCGATGCGGTGGTCTGTTTTTCGGCTGTGGAAAAAATGGAATTTTCGGGACTAACAATATGGATTCGTGCGTGCACCACTCCGTCCATCATCTGTATGCTTTTGGCCAGCTCCTCCTGTAATGCACGCTGCAGATTGATGTCCTGTACCTTTGGTGAGACGCCTATCTTGGCGTCATCGAAAATCTTATAGCCTTTTTGTGAGCCTTCGGGCAGGCCTTCTTTTGCCATAGTTAGGCGCAACTGATAAACCTGCTCTTTGGGGACATAGATACTGGTGCCGCCGTTTTTGAGCTCGTAAAGTACATCTTTTTCGGCGATTTTTTCGACGATTTTGCTTGCCTCTTCCGGCGCGAGCTGGTCGTAGAGCAGTCTCATATCAGGTCTGCCCGCCCAGTGGACAAGCAAGACAACAGCCCCGACCATCGTACCGATGATAGCCAGTAGCAATGCCTTTTGAACGATACTGACGTTTCTCCAGATTGCTGCGATTTTTTGTAAGAAGTCCATTGAGCCGCCTGATTAATTAAAGTTTAAGCCCCCATAGTAAAACCGCCTAAATACTCATTTGCATTGTTTGTTTGTAAGCCTCTATAAGTTTGTTACGTACGCCGATGAGCAGCTTAAAGCTCATATCAGCCTTGGCCACCGCCGAGACAACGGAGGTAATATCCTCGTTTTTGCCGGTGAGCAGGTCCGTGATGCTCTGGTCGGCTTCCTTCTGCAGGCCGTCAACCTTGGAGATTTGCTGCTTTATGGTATCGACGGTCTTCCTGAACGCGGCGGTTTTGCCATCGGCAACCGTGTTGACTGTTTGTGGCTGGGTTACCGGATTGAGGGACGCGATGTTGGGGGTCAGGTTAATCATTACTTATTCCTCCATTTTAACGAAGCAGCTCCAGTGTACTTTCGACCATTGACTGATAGCGTTTTAGTACGGCGACGTTCGCCTGATATGCACGAGCGGCTATGGTCAGGTTCATCATTTCGATTGGAAGATG
>CAYSTP010000177.1:0-4365 GCA_964434085.1 uncultured Pirellulales bacterium | reverse complement strand
ACAACAGTCTGGATATGGACCTGTATCTTCGCATCGCGCCGGAGCTGTTTCTAAAGCGGCTCCTGGTCGGCGGGATGGAAAAGGTGTTCGAGATTAATCGAAACTTCCGCAATGAGGGATTGAGCAGGCGGCACAATCCGGAATTCACAATGATGGAGGTTTACCAGGCGTATGCGGATTACAATGTGATGATGGATTTAACGGAGGAGCTGATATCGAGCCTTGTCAGTCAGTATTGTCAGGACAACAAGACCGAGTTTGACGGACAGGTGGTCGACTTTAACGGGCCGTGGCGGCGGGCGAGCTATGCCGAGCTCCTGAAGGAATACAGCGGCTGCAGCATCGATGATGTCGCGGCGATAAGAGAAAAGGCACGACGGCTGGGACTGGACGAGCCGAATATGGATGACGCGGTCGTAATCGATGAGGTTTTCGAGCAGACGGTCGAGGCGAATCTGGTCAATCCGACGTTTGTGATTGATTATCCGGCGGTGCTGTGTCCTCTGACCAAGCGCAAAAAAGACAATCCCGAATATGCCGAGCGGTTCGAGCTTTATGTCGGCAGGATGGAAATAGCGAACGCCTATACCGAATTGAACGACCCGGCGGTGCAACAAGAGAATTTTCGGATTCAGCTTCGAGGCCAGGCCGAATCGATGGCGAAGATGGACGAAGACTTTGTCACGGCCCTTAAATATGCGATGCCGCCTGCGGGGGGATTAGGGATTGGAATTGACCGGTTGATAATGGTCCTGACGGGCGCGGCGAGCATCCGGGACGTGGTACTGTTTCCACTATTGAAACCTGCGAAGGATTAACATTCGTGAATTGACCCCGCAATGAATTGCGGGGCTAAATAACCCCCAAGCAGGTTTGGGGGCTAAACAAAACAACGTTGGATTTCCCCGTTTGTTATGTTGAAAGTTTTTCTCTGGTTACGGTATCTTCGCAAGAAGAAGATAGTGCTTTTGAGCATTGCGGCGGTGGCGGTGTCGGTAGCGCTGATGGTTGCGGCGGACAGCCTGTTTACGGGCTACATAGACGCCATTCGGCAAATGACGCTTGCCGATACCGGCGACATCAGTTTCTGGCCTCGCGCCAGCACAATTGTCGACAATAACGCCTTTCTGGATGAGCTCGAAAGCGACCCGAATATCGCGGCGGCTGCGCCGTTTACCATGGGCAGTGGTCTGCTGCACATGGAGGGAGGTATCGTTCGGGAGGTCGGCATTTACGGGATAGACCCGCAGCGCGAAAAGGGTTTTGCCGACTGGCGGCAGAGATTATTGAGGCAGAAAAGTGCGGACAAAGAGCCCGACTTTTCGGTGCCGGATTATAACGATACAACAGGGGCCCCCGGCGTATGGCTTGGGATAAATGTAATAGCCGAGCCGAATGAAAATACGGACGAGTATGATTTTAAGAGCGCGCTCGATTTCGTGGGCAAGCGCATGGTTCTTACGACTATAGGCTCCAAGTTAAAACGCCGGGTGGATGAATTCAGGGTCAGTGATATTGCATTTACACAGACTTTCTTCGGCGACAAGGCCCTGTATATGCCCCTGGAGCAGTTTAACCGGTTGAGGTTCGGCGAGGAAGGAGCAAACAGGCCGAGTTATATCAAGGTCAAGGTCAAACAAGGCGTGGAGCCGCGGAACGTCGTCGCAACGATACAGCGAAGGTGGTATGATTTTGCGACAGAGCGTATGAAGCTTCCCGCCGAAGATGTTCCGCAGCTTACGGTACACATGTCGCAGGACTGGTACGCGGACGTATTCGAGGATTTGCAGAATCAGAGGTTGATAGTGCTCCTGATATTCGGCGTGATATGTTCGGTGGCGGTCCTTTTGATATTCTGCATCTTCTATATGATAGTGACAGCCAAGCAGAAAGATATTGCGATAATCAAGAGCTGCGGCGCGTCGGGCATGACGGCAGCGGCCATATTCGGCGGATTCGGCGTGCTTGTCGGCGCCATAGGCTCGGCGGTTGGCGTGATTCTGGGAATGATTATAATCAGTAATGTCAACACGCTCGAAGATTGGGTACGGGTAATATTCGACATCAAACTTTGGCGGACCAGCTCTTACGGGCTTGCAGAAATTCCGCATCACGTACACTGGCCGTGGGTTCCCTGGTTTGTGGCGATAGCAGTTGCAGGTTGCCTGGTCGGGGTTCTTGCGCCTTCGATAATTGCCGCGTGCAGGAGTCCCGTGAAGATACTGCGTTACGAGTAAAGAATCGTGTATAAGTTTATGTTGTCAATTCGTTATTTGATTCGCCGGCCGATAAGCTACTTTGCCGTCGCGGCGGTGGCTTTGTGCGTGTTCGTGGTCTTTGTGGTTATAACAGTCCTGTCAGGGTTGAGCCGCGACTTCAAAGACAAAGTGTACAACTCTGTAGGTGACTGTGTGGTTTATACGAAATCGCTGGTGGGATTCGGATATTACGATGAGTTTCTGGATATCCTGCGGAATGAACCTTACGTTGAGGCGGTGGCGCCTGTGGTTATGAGCTATGGGCTGGTGTCAGCGAGCGACGGTGTTTACGGCCAAACCGTAGTTGAGATAGCCGGCATCGAGCCGGTTTCATTTAGCAAGGTGACGGGGTTCGGGAAATGGATTGAGTATCACAGGGATGATGCTACAGATGTCTTTCGGCCTGTTTACGATGCGAATCTGCCGGGCTGCGTACCGGGTATAGACATTATTTCCCAGAAGGATGAGCAGGGCAATTACTATATGACGGGCGAGCCTAAAGAGAGGGAGTTTGAGATAAGCTGTGTGCCTCTGACGGCAAAAGGCGCACTTGCCAGGGCCGGAGCAGGGGAACTCAACAGCAAGACTTTTTATTATAGTGACCACTTCAAGGCCGGTTACAGCCTGGACAGGCGCCTGATTTTTCTGCCGATTGATGATGTGCAGCTTCTGTGCGGCATGGCGACCGGGCACAAACGCATTACGCACATTTATGTCAAATTTAAGCACGGGGTAACGCTTAACAGCGGAACTCAAAAAGTTAAAAAGCTGTGGGAGGTTTTTGTCGCGTCAAAGGCAGGGGCGCCGTATGAGAACCTTCTTGGCCAGGTGCAGGTCCAAAGCTGGAAGGACTTCAGCAAGATAGTTGTTGCGCTGGTGGAGACTCAGCAAACGGTGATGATAGTCTGCTTCGGCCTGATAGGGATGATTACGGTGTTCATCGTATTGGTGGTTTTCTATATGATAGTTAGCCACAAGAGCAAGGACATCGGGATACTCAAGAGCGTTGGTGCAAGCGGCCCGAATATCCTTTCGGTATTTTTGTACTTCGCCCTTTTGATTGGCGCGGTTGGGTCGTCTGTCGGGGCAT
Source organism: uncultured Pirellulales bacterium (assembly GCA_964434085.1). Classification (GTDB taxonomy): domain Bacteria; phylum Planctomycetota; class Phycisphaerae; order Sedimentisphaerales; family Anaerobacaceae; genus JBBABK01. Next base: position 1,017 of record CAYSTP010000177.1, on the reverse strand, counting down.
TGGCCGGCTGGCCGTTCTTGGCCTATATCAATCAAATATTCAGGTTCTTTAATTTCCAGTTGTGGGACCCGGCGCTAAGCTCAATAGGTGACATACCTAATACTATTGACCCGGCTGTGCTGGGTATAATAATACTCTGTGCGATTGGAGCGTGCCTGCTTGGCGCGTTTTTGCCGAGCTGGCGGGCGAGCAGAATGAGGTGCATTGATACTCTGCAGGTGGCTCAGTTATAAGTCCGTCGCTCGTGACTCGTGTCTCGCAGTTCGTTATTGAAGTGGTCGGCAGGAAAGGATTAGGTGTTTTTTCTCATGAGCACAAATAAATATATATTAGAGGCACAGGACGTTCACAAGTCGTACCGGATGGGTCAGACGCGCCTTGCCGTTCTGAAGGGTGTGAATTTGAAACTGGCCGAGGGCGAGTTTGCGGCGATTGTGGGCGCGTCGGGCAGCGGCAAGAGCACGCTGCTGCATATACTTGGCGCGCTGGATAGGCCCGATAAGGGGCGCGTCTTTTTCAAGGGCAGTGACCTGGCTAAGCAGTCCGGGCGGCGGCTGAACCGGTTTCGCAACAGGACGGTGGGTTTTGTATTTCAGTTTTATCATCTTTTGGACGAACTGAATGTGTTGGAGAACGTGCTGCTGCCGACGATGGCGGGCAAAAGCCTTGCCGGCTGGCTGGTATGCAGACGGGCCGCGAAAAACAGGGCAAAAGAGCTTCTGGGGCAGTTCGGCCTGGCGCAGCGGGTCAGGCATAAACCTTATCAGCTCAGCGGCGGTGAGCGACAGCGGGTGGCGATAGCACGGGCCCTGATGAATGAGCCGGAGATTCTGCTGGCCGATGAGCCGACGGGAAACCTTGACTCACAGACAGGAAATGGTATTCTGAAGGTTCTGGAACGGCTGAACGGCGTCGGTCAGAGTATTGTGATGGTAACACATGACGAGCGTATAGCGGCCCGGGCCAAGAGAATTATCCGACTGGCCGATGGAGTAGTCAGGCAGGAGAAGTAGAAAT
>CAYSTP010000176.1:0-4390 GCA_964434085.1 uncultured Pirellulales bacterium | reverse complement strand
CCTGGCCCTGAAAGGCGGGTAACTGGGAGCTTACGGCCTTGCAGGGCGAAAATCCCGCAAGGCCTTTTTTATTGCTTTGCCGCACCTTAAAAACTATTATGACCGATTCGGGTTTTGGAAAGGACATTGATGGCCGAAGCTGAGAGAAACTATCGTGACACTCTGAACCTGCCCAGTACCTCGTTTGCCATGAAGGCAAACCTTACCCAGCGCGAGCCGCAGCAGCGAAAGGCCTGGGCACAGCGGAATATGTATGGAAAGATTAGAGACGCTCGCAGAGACCGCCCGATGTATATCCTGCACGACGGCCCGCCGTATGCCAACGGCGAGATACACATGGGACACGTCATCAATAAGGTGCTGAAGGACTTTGTTGTTCGCTACAAAACGATGACAGGTTTTGATGCGCCTTATGTTCCCGGCTGGGATTGTCACGGCCTGCCAATCGAGGCCAAAGTAATGACCGAGCTCGGCGACGAGGTCCGCAATCTGTCAAAGCCGGAAATTCGCAAGTATTGTATGAAATACGCCTCGAAGTTCGTAAAGATACAAAGCCGTCAGTTCCAGGAGCTGGGCGTCTTCGGTGATTTTGACAATCCCTATCTGACCTTCAAACCTCAGTACGAGGCCGGTATCCTCGAAGTATTTGCCGAGCTTGTCGATAAAGGCCTCGTTTATAAGCAGCTCAAGCCCATTCACTGGTCGGTCGGCTGCCAGACCGCTCTTGCCGAGGCCGAGCTCGAGTACAAGGACATATCCTCACCGAGCATCTTTGTAAATTTTGCCCTCGATGATAAAGCCATAAAAAGACTTGTGGGATTGCGTTTTGTTAAGCCCGAAGAACAATACGTTAATCTTATGATTTGGACAACTACCCCTTGGACATTGGCGGCGAATCTTGCAGTAGCTGTCAACCCTAACATAGAGTATGTTGTTTTGAGATATAAGAAAAACGATGAAGATTATGTTTCGCTCGTTGCTGCAGAAAGAGTTCAGGCAGTAAAGGATGCTGGTGGCATTAAAGAAGGTGAATACAGTGTTAGTAAACCTGTTCAAGGGAAGTATCTTGAGGGTCTCAGGTATATTCATCCATTTATAGATAATCCGACGGATAAAGACGCGCATAAAGTCATTCTGGCTGATTATGTTACTACTGAAGATGGTACTGGGCTGGTACATATCGCACCCGGTCACGGCCTTGAAGATTACATCTCCGGTCAGAATAACGGCCTTGCGGTCTATTCACCTGTCAAAGACAATGGCTGCTATGATGATACCGTACCGGATTGGCTGGTGGGCAAGAACGTTCTCGACGAAGTTGACGAGGAAGTTATTGCACATCTCAGACAAAAGGGCGTGCTCTTTGCTCGCAAGGACCTGGTGCACAGTTACCCGCACTGCTGGCGAAGCAAAATGCCCGTAATCTTCCGCGCAACCGAGCAGTGGTTCATCAGCGTCGATAAGGAGCTGCCCGGCGTTGGTAAGAGTCTGCGAGACCTGTCGCTCGAACGCATAAAACACGTTACGTGGATACCGGCCTGGGGCCGGAAGAGAATCGAAGGTATGCTCGAATCGCGTCCCGACTGGTGTATCAGCAGACAGCGAAGCTGGGGCCTGCCCATACCGGTATTCACCGACTCGCAGGGCAATAGTCTCCTTACAAAAGAATCCGTGTTATCTGTGGCAAAACACATAGGCAAAAAAGGCTCCGATAGCTGGTTCACCGATTCGCCTCGCGAAATACTCGGCGAAGATTTCAAATTGCCCGAAGGCTTCACCTGGGACGACCTGCAGAAAGAGGAGAACATCTTCGACGTATGGTTCGAGTCCGGCTGTAGCTGGTACAGCGTCGCATACAAAAACGGCTGGGCTATACCCGTCGATTTGTATCTCGAAGGCTCGGACCAGCATCGCGGCTGGTTCCAGTTATCTCTCCTGCCGGCGCTCGGGTCGGTCGGGACCGAACCTTTCAAGGCCGTTCTTACTCACGGTTTCACCGTCGATGAAAAAGGAATGAAGCAGTCCAAATCGCTGGGTAATTATGTAAACGCCCAGGATGAAGTTGCCAAATACGGCGCAGACGTCCTTCGCCTCTGGGTAGCCAGCGTGAACTATCAGGAGGATATTCGCTGCAACGATGAGCTGATAGGTAGGACGCAGGACGCATATCGCAAAATCAGAAATACGCTTCGCTATCTCCTCGGTAATATCTGTGACTTCGACCCGCAAAGGCACAGCATTGCCTATTCCGATATGTCCGAAATCGACAAGTGGGCGATGCAGCAGCTTCAAAAACTTATCGCAGAGGTAACAGCCAATTATGATAGCTTCACGTTCCATCGGGTTTTTTCTCTCATCCATAATTTTTGCACCGTCCAGATGAGCAGTATCTATATGGACGTTCTCAAGGACCGGCTTTACTGCGATGCCGCCGACAGCCGCTCGCGCCGCAGCAGCCAGACCGCCATGTACCACATCCTCGATTCGCTTGTGCGTATGCTCGCCCCTGTACTGGTCCACACCGCCGAAGAGGCCTGGGCCGCAATGCAGTATAAGTCTGCTGACCTCGAAAGCGTGCATCTTGCAACGATGCCGCAAGTGGACGACTCAATCGACACTGCCGAAGCCGAACAGCGATGGGAAAAGATTATGTCCCTGCGGGATGGTGTCCTGAAGGTGCTGGAAGAGCTCAGACAGACCAAGCAAATCAACAGTAATCAGGAAGCCTCGGTCAAAATAAGTACAGCCGATGAAGATGTTATAAAGCTGCTGAATGACTTTGGAATCGACCAGTTTGCAGCCCTTTGTATTGTCAGTGAAGTAACACTTCAAAAGAGCGAAGGAGAGACGAAAATAGAGGCGCAAAAAAGCGCCTATCCCAAGTGCCGGCGCTGCTGGAACTACTGGCCGACCGTCGGCAAAAACGCCGGCCAACCCGACCTTTGTAAAAGGTGTATTAAAGTGGTCGAAGGCTGACGCCAAACTGCGCCGGCCTTGAAACGTTTATTGTAGCTGTACGCAAACTTTGTCAAAAACCTCGTCGACGCCGATGTGTTTGATGTCGTACTTGTCCTCGAAGTTATTTATAGAGTCGCCTCTGTTGTCCGGTTCGATTGCTGCAATGCACTGCGGCCGGCCGTAAGGTCCTACTCTTGCCGGATTGGTCCGACCGAATATCATTACCAGCGGCACCCCAAGAGCCGCCGCGATGTGTCCCGGGCCGGTATCGTTACTTATCACCATCTTTGCGCCTCGCAGTAAAGCAATAAGAGTAGGTATGTCAGTTTTGCCTGCGAGATTTTCCATGTTTACTTTGGCTTTATTGTTTGTCTCATCACAGAGCGACCTCTCGCCCATAGAACCGACAGTTATCACCGCAAAGCCGAATTTATCGACAATTTTATCTGCAACAGCCGCAAACCGCTCAGTCGGCCAGCATTTATCAGCATGCGCAGAGCCCGGGACCAGCACGAGGTAATTCTTTTGACCTGCACCTGCTTCATCAAGAAGAAATTTTGCCGATTTATCAGCTTCGGGATTGACTGGAAGGACAAACTCAACCTTGCTTTGTACAGCGCCGGTCGCAGCGGCAATCCTCAGATAATAGTCGACCAGGTGAATACAGTCTTTATCCTGCCTAATTGTTTTGGTGTAAAAAAGATGGCTGAATTCTCTACCCGAACGCAATCCGAACCGCGCCTTGCAACCGCTTAACCAACCAAGCGAGGCTGTTCTGAACAGACCTTGCAGGTCGATTATCAGGTCGAACTTCTCTTTTCTCAGCCGCGTAATCAACGACACCAGTGCACCGAAGGCCTTAGGATTTTTCCACGCTTTTCCAAGATATTTGCGGTCGAAGAGGATTATCTCACTCAGGTAAGGATGACCTTCGAGCAGGGCGGCAAATTCCGTTCGTACAAGCCACGAAATCCCGGCATCGGGGAAACTTGCCCGCAAGGCTGACAAGACAGGCAGGGCCAGCACTATGTCACCCATTGCACTGGGCTTGATTATCAGAATCTTCTTCGGATGTTCGGCCATCGTAACAGGATTCTAAATCAGGACAATAGTTTTGGCAATCGCTTTTGCTGTAATGCTGACTTTTGTATTAGACACGTCCACTCCGGACCCTTATATTCATCCTATGGCTGAAAAGGGGAAATATATCTATGATTGGCCGCGACCAATGGTGACGGTTGATATTGTCGTCTTTGCTTTCGATTCAGGCGGATGGAATGTCCTGTTAATCAAACGTCGTTACAAGCCCTTCGAGAATCAGTGGGCGATTCCCGGCGGATTTATCGGCATCGACGAGGAGCTTGAAAGTGCCGCCGTGCGGGAGCTGTTCGAGGAGACGAATCTTACAGGTGTAAAGCTGAAGCAGCTTCGT
>CAYSTP010000175.1:1829-4439 GCA_964434085.1 uncultured Pirellulales bacterium | reverse complement strand
TTACCAGATAAATCAGTTCAGCGCAAAACAGCAGGACCTCAAAGCAGCGAATTGATTCGGTCAGCCGCCGAACATTAGAAAAAGCCTCCTGCTCGCCTGCCTCAGTACTCAGCCGTTGGTGTCCGCCTGAGCAGTCGACATCTGTGATTTTTCGTCGACCACCTTTTCAAGCGACGCCTTGCCCCGCAACAGCCGCAGGTAAAGCCACTTTACAAACCCGCTGGCGCCGAACGTGCAAAAACCGATAACCAGGGCCGGCTGTCTGACCCATATAACCAGTCCAAGCGCCAACAGACTCGTTAAAAGATATGCAAAGGGCTTTTTGCCCTTGAAGTATCTGTTCAGAACGTGCGTGTACCGAATCCTGCTGACCATAAGAATCCCTGCGCCCAACACCACGAAAGGCAGCGCAAAGACAATCGTGTTCTGAAAAGCCGCGTAAACGCTGCTGCCTTTTTCCAGCATCTCCGGTATCGTTTCCTGATGAAATATCACAAGGCTTATCAGCACCCCCGCAGCCGCAGGGCTCGGCAGACCGATGAAGCTCATATGAGCCGACTCATCCTCTTCATTCTCCACGTTGAATCGCGCCAGGCGAATCGCAGTACAGCTTACATAAGCAGCAGCAGCCAGCCAGAAGAATCTTTGCAGATACGTCTCAAGTACAGGACTAAGACCCGCAGCGAGCACATTTTGTTCCAGAACCTTCATCGTGATAAAAGCCGGCGCCGCACCGAAACTTATTACGTCGCACAGACTGTCTAACTGCCCTCCGAAGCTCGATGTATTCTGGCTCATCCTCGCAACCCGCCCGTCCAGCATATCGGCAATCATCGCAATCAATACCATGTATCCCGCCGCGGCAAGTGCTGTAAACTGACGGCCAAGAACATATTTCGAACTCAGACCCGCCAGCACAATCGCAGTGAAACCGCACAGACCGTTAAGTATCGTTATAAGCGAAGGCAGCACCGTTATATAATTCAGCCGCTGCCTGCGAACATTGCGCAGCAACGAACGCCTGGCCGCCTGTGTCCTCAGTTTCGGCATATTTTGTACCTCGCCAGAATCGTCAGTCCCGCTTTTACTTTGTCCCCAACCCGTACAACACACTCGATATCACTGCGCAGCGGCACGTACAGCTCCGTCCGCGAGCCGAATTTTATCATACCGAACTTTTCGCCGCCCGCCAGCACATCTCCCGCCCCCGCCTTACACACTATCCGCCGTGCCACGGCCCCGCTTATCTGCCGCAGGATAAGCTTATCGGCAGGGTCTTTTGTGCGAACGAGTTTCAGGTCGTTCGATTCGTTTACTTTGCCCGCCAGCGGGTCACGGGCATCTTTGAACCTCCCCTTTTTATAATTTATCTGCGCTACTTTCACCTCACACGGCGCGCGGTTGATATGTGCATCGAATATGCTCAGGAATATACCTATCCGCAGTGCCGGCCCGCCGATATACTCACTCTCGTTCACCTGCTCGATATCCGTGATTCGCCCGTCCGCCGGCGCCAGCAGTATATCGCTGTCCAGCGGAATTACCCGGTACGGGTCACGAAAGAATGTCAGTACAAATATGAGCAAAGCCGCCAAAGCTAATTCTGCGGCCATAAACACCCATATGTTTAAGAACACGACCCCAATCAGAAAACAGAGTATCATCGCCGCCAGAATAATCGCCGGAAGCGCCGCTACCTGAGGCAAACCGTATTTAGTCAGGCCGACTCTCATGACTGGATATGATAACCACGCGGACGCCTGTAATCAACGATTTACCCCCCTGCCCCAACCAACTAAAAAATAGCCGGCCTCCGTTAGAGACCGGCCAAGTTGAAGGGGGATTTAGGAAAAATTAGCTTTTCCATCCATTTAGACGCCCACCACAGCAAAAATATTTCGATTTTTTTGAAAAAAATCAAATTTTGGCCGAGAAACCGGTCTTAACCCGGTAAAAATTACATTGATTTTGACCTGTTTTCAAAGCCATTCAATCGTTATAATGTGGATAAGGGTCTGAGAGTATTGGTTCGATATTACCAATTCATTTGGACCTGCGATATTGTCTTGGGGGCAGAACGATGAAACGCGGAGTAGCAGTCTGGCTGATTATCATCGCTGTTTCTTTTGCTCTTGCAGTCTGGCAAAGGGGAAACCTCGGTATCGTATGGCGGGAGTATTCATCACTCTACAGACATGTCAAACGTGAAGATTATTCGATAAAGCTGCTCGGGCCTCTTATCCCGCCTAAGACAGCTAAAGAAGACCCTGAGGCGGCTGCGGTCGCAGAAATACAGCTAACACTTTGGTTTGGACAGAGGGAAGATGCTATCGAGCTGATAGCAGAAAAGTTTCTTGAACAGCCTGATAATGAGTTCATTCTGTTCGAGCTTACAAAGTCCCTTTGGTACTTACGCGAGGATATAATCGACCCGCAAATTGCGCTTAGGCTTACAGAAAGACTTATCGAATTGGAACCGAATAATGCGAATTATCATTACATAAAGTCATGTCTGCTTTTGGCAGACAGAAACGGAAACGACATTAATGCGGCCCTTGAAGAGATGGAGCACGCCAACGGCTGCAGCGGATATGATTTCCCCTGCGAAAG
>CAYSTP010000175.1:0-1729 GCA_964434085.1 uncultured Pirellulales bacterium | reverse complement strand
TTGAAGAGATGGAGCACGCCAACGGCTGCAGCGGATATGATTTCCCCTGCGAAAGGTATAGAGAGCGAGTCATAAACATAGCAAATAAAGCAAAATTGGCCCGGTTTTTGACATCCGGACTGTACTGCCCTGACCAACGCAATCCATTTATTCGTGACATTTGCAAAAAGTTAATAGCCCAAGCAAATGCAGCTTTTAGTGATGGCGATATGCCTGATGGTATGCGTATCACTGACGCCTTAGCCCAAATGCAGGCTCGGCAGTTTCGTACTGAAGGTTCGACCGAGAGGGCCATTTTATACCTGGACTTTTATTCGGGGGCATATAGCTTCGGACACTGGAATCTGCCACAGGGTCTGGAACTGCAAAGAGTCAACCTCAGCAAGGAGCGAGCGAGAAAAGACCGGCTCGACCTGTGTGCTTTGATGATACCGCCTAAGAAGCCTGAAGGACGACCCTCAGAGCAGGGTCAAGGACAAAAACAAGAACAAGGCCCGTTCCAATCTTTTGCTCCGTATCCGGCTGTGCACACGGGCCGAATGCTTGTCGCATTCTTGTCGGTCTGTGCGATATTGTTGCTCGTCTCTGCTGCTCGTGGTTTTGGTGAGAAGGCCAAGATTGGACTCGTCGGGGTCATATCGTTCATACTCGGCTGTGTGTACTATTTCTGTATCGCACAGGGTCCCTTTTTATTGTCGCTTCTTGACAGTCTGGACTCCATCTGCAGCTGCTGCCGTTTTTACTATGTTGAGGCCTTCAGGCCCGGCCTTCCGTCGTTGAGAGATATTATTGAGGAAGAACCTTTCCAGTCGGCTTTGTTTTTGGCCGGCCCGATAGTAGCTGCTCTTGTTCTTTGGGGCTTGGGCTTCTTGAGGCCAAAAAGAGGTGCATTCTGGCGATTCTGGTACATAAGGGTTCTGGCAGCTTTGTGCATCGGAGATATTGCGGCATGTATTGAAATGTATCGTCAGAATCTTCAGCTTTCCTGTTGGTGGAAAAGCTGTGCAGTTGTCGGAGGATTTTTCGCCCTCCTGGCGTGGGTGATTATAACGTTCGCCTGGTGGTTCTTCAGATGCAGAATAGTCCGGCTTATTTTGGCGGCAACATTCCTCGGCGTCGTGACTCTCCTGCTTGGTGGATACCGATACATTCATTATCTGCCAATGATTGCTTTCATTTTAACCGCTGCAATCATAGCCGTGGTAAAGCCTAATGAAGGCTCGGCCCTGAAAACTACACTAAGGCTTCTGAGCAAAAAACCTGACGTTGCAGCCGTCAGAAATAAGTGCCTCAGACTTGCAGCACCTTTTATAGCTGTGTACTGGGTGCTTTTTATATTATTAACGCCAATAGTGGCTAAGTGCATAAATCTGCAGCTAAAAGACTTTGAACCTGTTGAACGCATGCTGATATTAGCTGAGCCCAATGAGGCATATCAGGAGGTAATGAGTAAACTTGAGTCGCAGGACGTCACTAAGAACGATATTTCTCGGCTGCTGGGGCTGGTAATGCCCGAAGACTTATCAACACTTCTGCAAAAGCTAAAACAAAAGAAATTCGAGGATTATTACTACTGGTCACTTTCGCCCTGGCCAAGGCAGGAAATAAGCGAAGAAGAAAAGGCCGAAAAAGAGCAGATGCGACAGAGGAGACAACAATTAAATGATGATGACTTGGTTGCCGCGATGCGCGGCTGCGGCAGGGATGTCGTAAGTACTATCACCAGCTT
>CAYSTP010000174.1:0-4493 GCA_964434085.1 uncultured Pirellulales bacterium | reverse complement strand
AATTTATTTGATGAGCCTGGCGATTTGGCGGAAGCTGAGGATGGGGATATCGAGAATCTTCGCGGCCTTGATGAGGATTTGAATATTGGCAAAGAGCTTTTCTTTTTCGTGCATTAACTGGGCCAGTTTGCCCTGCACGTCAACGACCGCAAGGCAGCAGTTGTCTATCTGGAGCATATTACCGTGTGTTTTTAATCTGAATCACCAAGTTGACCATTTCAGTTTCATCGACTTTGTCCTGTGTTTTAGGCGCTGTGTCGCCTGAGGTCAGGACGGGCTTGGGTATAGGCAGCAGATTGACCTCGGTATCCATCGCCAGTGCGGTGCCAGGCAGGTTTATAGTCATAGCATTGAGCGCCGCGGTATTTCTGGCCAGCTCTATCGATTTGCCGATGTCGGCCTCGGCTATTATCTCATTTATCTGTTTCGCGGTAACATTCGCGACCACAACATCCTTGCCGGGTTCGCCGGTTTTCACCCGCAGTGTCACCGAATCGAACTTATCCCAGATGGTAGCAAGGTCTGCGATAAACACACTTGCAGTCGTACGGCTGCACCTGAGGTTGTAAACTCCCTTTTCGGTTTCGGCCACCGGCAATTCAATCAGCATAATTCCGTTATCTACCAGTGCGTGCTTGACGAACGCATCGACCCCGGTGAACAGAGCGGTATTCAATTCAAGACGCCCGCTGAACCGTTCCGGCAGAGTAGGTTCCTGCAGTGCGGCGGTTGCCCGGCCGGTTTCAGATGATGCGACGTTCGCATCCGCACGTTGCGGTTTTTCCGGTGAGGTATGTAAAGCTATCCTTTCCCTGAAAGCCTGAACGGAGTTTGGCGTCGGTATTTCATTGTTCATCCAGTTTTCCGATACGACCTGCCTGTCATCCACAGATTCAGGTCCGACTATAGTAAAAACCACTCCGGCCAGAACCACCGCGAGCGCCACTATAGCTGCGACGGAAATCGCGCGGCGCCAAAAGAGCTGCCTGGCGCCCTCATGCTCGTCGAAATCCTCGCTGTCTGAGCCGACGAGACTTCGGCGTTCCAGCTTTGCCTTAATATCCTCGACCAGTCCCGTTGGGGCTTCGGCTACCGGCACTGCGGCCACTAATGAGCGAATTTTCTCAAGTTCGGTGAGCCTTGCCGCTATTTCGGGGTCATGTTGCAGGAGGCGTTTTACCTCGGTTTGGCGGCGTTGGTTTAACTGGCCGTCTATATAGGCGTTTAGCAATTCATCAAGTTTCTTTTTATCGTCCATTACAATATCGCCTCAAGATTCGCCCTCAGATTGGCTCTGGCCCGTGCCAGGCGGCTCTTGACCGTCCCCAGCTCGACGTCCAGAATCCGTGCAATCTGAGCGTAATCCATGCCCTCAATATCCCGCAGAACAATTATTGCCTTATGGTCCGTATCCAAATTGTTAATGGCTCTGACGATTAAGTCCACCTGCTCTTTGTTCTGTGCAATTTCCACCGGGTCCCGGACGGTACTGTCAGCCAGATAGTTTCGCAGGGCCGTCTTTGCCTGTTCGCTATCGCCGCCCAATTCGGCATCGAGAGAGCCGGTCTCGATACGCACCCGCCGCCGGCAGAAGTTTAACGTCAAATTGACCGCAATCCTAAAGGCCCAGGTGTAAAAGCTGCTTCTGCCCTGGAACCGGTGCAGGTTCTCTATAATTCTGACAAACGCGTCCTGAGTAAGTTCCGCGGCGTCTTCTTTATTTCCACAGATTCTCAGGACTGCATTGTACAGGCGGTCCTTGTATTTGGTTATCAATCGCTCTAAAGCTGCCGAATCGCCGGCCTGGCACTGCTGTATGAGTGCCGAGTCGCTGATGTTGATATTGGCCGTATCCGGCTGCATTACAGCTTTCCTTAGTTTAGACCCCTAACCGGGCCAAAAGTTCCTTCGGGCCGCCATTTTGCGATTTATCGCAAAATGGGAGTCTCATCACCACCCCCACACGGGCTCCAAAAACCCTATTATAATGGCAGATTTAGGCCCCGAGGTCAATCTTTTTAGCGGGACCACCAGCAGCGGGGCCGGGAGGCGAGAGGCTATTTTTCGTCGAGGGTTATCGTCGCCAGCAGCCTTTGGCCGGACGGGCATAAGCAGGTCACCTCGAGGACATACCTTATACACTCGGTACAGCTATATTCGAGCTTGAACTCATAAGCCCGCAGGTAGTCCCGCCAATACTTGTTGTTATCGGTAAAGGCACTCAGGTCGATGTCTTCCCAGATATGAAGGCGTTTGCCCTTCGGGTCGGAAGACAGTGGTTTGAACTGGTAGAGCTCAAAGCGAAAGGCTGCCGGTGCTTTGATGGCCGAGGTGGCGCCGTCCTGCAGGGCAACGTAGGCCATGATGGTATCCGGCTGATGGGGTTTACCAGGCGGGTAGATATCACTCAGCGGCAGAAAGACGGCCTTGACCGGCTGATAGGCCTTGAAGCTTTCGAACTCGGCGATAGCGCCTCTGACGGCGCCGGAGGAGGTTGAATAATCCGGCTCACAGCCCGCTGCCAACAGAAGTATCGCCACAGAAAGCACAGAGATAATCACAAGCTTATTCATAATAATTGACAGCTCCAAACTTGATTTGTCTTTTCGTTGATTATAGCAGGCCGGCGGTGATGGCGACAGGGCTTTTTGCAGTAATGAGTTTCGCCACAGAGCGGGTTACGATGACTACGCGGATAAGAGAAGAATACAAAAGGCAGAAGACGGAAGAATGAAGTCGCAGAGATGCGAAGTACATTGCGAAATGCCATCAAGGCGCGGCTATACTTTGCCCACGACCAGGCAGGCGTTGTGCCCGCCGAACCCGAACGAGTTGCTCAATGCGATATCGACCTTTGCCTCTTTCATTTTTAGCGGAACATAGTCAATCTTCAAATCGCATCCCTCGTCCGGATTATCCAGGTTGGTAGTCGGCGGTATCGCCGATTCGGTAATAACCTTTACACAAACCAGAAGCTCTATCGCGCCGGTCGCACCAAGCGAATGTCCGAGACAGCTCTTGGTCGAGCTGACCTTGAGTTTATACGCATTTTCTCCGAACACCGCCTTTATCGCCGCGCTCTCGGCCAGGTCATTCAGCACCGTCCCCGTCCCATGTGCATTTATATAATCCACCTTATCGGGACTGACTCCGCCATCAGCAAGCGCCAGCTCCATCGCCTTGGCCGCACCTTCACCCTCCGGTAAAGGCTGCGTAATATGGAACCCGTCATCCGTCGCACCGTAGCCGAGCAGCTCGGCATATATTTTCGCTCCGCGGCTCCTGGCATGTTCATATTCTTCGAGAACAACCATCGCAGCCCCATCTGCCATCACAAATCCGTCCCTGTCCCTATCGAAAGGCCGCGACGCCCTTTCCGGCTCATCATTGCGGGTACTGAGCGACCGTGCCGCGCAGAACGACGCAAGCCCGATAGGGCTAAGCGCCGCCTCCGTCCCGCCTGTAACCACAACGTCACTGCGACCCGCTAATATATTACAGAACGCCTCGCCCATCGCGTGAGTTCCCGACGCGCACGCGCTGGTCACTGCAATATTAGGACCTTTCAGGCCGTACTGGATTGCAATATTCCCACACGCGGCATTGGCCATCAGCCGAGGAACCGTAAATGGAGATACCTTGCGAACGCCTTTATCAAGAAGACGTATATGCTGCTGTTCTATTTCCTGGATACCGCCGATACCAGTCCCCACGATAACCCCGACCCGGTACAGGTCTTCTTTAGTGAAGTCCAGCGAACTGTCGTTAACCGCCTGTATCGCCGCACCCACCGCGTACTGGCTGAACAAATCCATCCGCCTGCCTTCCCGCACGTCAACGTACTTACCGACGTCGAAGTTCTTAATCTCACCGCCAATCCGTACAGGGTAGGTACTCGTATCGAAGTGCTCGATTGTGCTAATGCCGCTCTTGCCCTCAAGCAGAGCCGCGAACAGCCCATCCGCAGATTCAGCCAGAGCCGTAACACAACCCAGGCCCGTTATTACAACTCGCCGTCTTCTCATCGTCCCTGGATTCGTGTTACTCTGACTGTTTCTTTTCTTTGATTATCTTGGCGACATAATCTATCGCCGCCCCCACAGTTTGTATCTTTTCCGCCTCCTCGTCCGGGATGCTCATGTCGAACTCGTCCTCGAACTCCATAACAAGCTCGACCGTGTCCAGCGAATCCGCATTCAAGTCGTTGACAAATGAAGTCTCGCGAGTTATCTCCGCCTTGTCCGCACCCATCTGCTCACTGATTATATCAATGACCTTCTCCTCGATCGCCTTGATATCCACATCTTCGCTCACTTGTTTAATCCTCCAGACTAAACTTTATATTCTTTTCCTTGTTTTTCAGCCCATTTCACTGCTGACCGCACACCGGCTGTACTCTCGGCAGGCCGTATTGGCCGGTATATTAACCACTTACATCCCGCTCCACAATCTTTTTTTTACTTTTTTTACCGCCCCTCGAAACCTGCATAAGT
>CAYSTP010000173.1:0-4553 GCA_964434085.1 uncultured Pirellulales bacterium | reverse complement strand
AGCGGAGCGGCGTCGCTGGAGCCGTGCTCGCCGCCCTCGACCACAACCGCGATGGATATGCCGCGGCCTTCGCTGTCTTTGGCGAAACCGGCGAACCAGGCGTGCGCCGGCGCCTGCGTCGAGCCGGTCTTGCCGTATATGGTGACATCGCAGAGCCTGAAGTAGTCGAGCATCGGCTCAAATTCCTTATTAGCAGTACCCCCTCTCTCGCTGACCACCGCTTTCATGCCGTCGTAAATAACTGACAGTGTATCCGGCGAAATATCAAGTGATTCTGATTTTGAGATTGGGTCCACTTCACTTATTATCAGCCTTGGTTGCTTGTACAGCCCTTTTCTGGCGATTGCGGCCATAGCATTGGCCACCTGCAGCGGTGTTACGCGGAAATTGCCCTGGCCGATGCCGAACCATCGCAGGTCACTCTTTTTCAGAATCGGGACATCTGCAATAGTTTCGGGCGGTTTGTCAGGAATCGTGCTTGATATGTAACCTGGAATTTGCCTGAAACGTCTGTCCGGAGATTCTTTAAGAACTTCGGCTGGTTCAAGAGGAAGTTTATGTCCGTAGCCGAAGTTGAACAGCCATTTCTGCAGGGCCGCAGGCTCCAGTCTGTTTGCCAGGCGCGAAAAGTATATGTTGCAGCTTCCCCTGACTGCGTTACGGGCGTTATTCGTCCAGGCAAGAGAATGTCCGGTCCGGTATTGATTGAATATCCAGCAACTCGGCCAGTATTGCGGGGCCTTTTCAGCCGGACATTCTATTACCTCACCCGGTGTAATTTTGTGTTCCTCCAATCCGGCGATTAGTATCAAGGGCTTTGATACCGAACCGGGTGGATAGTGCGACTCAATGGCTCTGTTCCATAAAGGCTTGTTGGTCTGGGTAGCGATTTCGGCATAGTCGTATCGGATACGATTCAGGTCAAAAACCGGCATCGAGACCATAGAAAGAATATCACCGTCGGTAACGTCGATGACAACCACTGCAATACCTTTGTTACAATTACTATTGGCGTTGCAGTCGGCGAGGTATTCCTGAATCTGCTTTTGCAACTCGATGTCAATGGTTAGTTTCACATCGTCACCGACCTGGGTTTCGGTCCTGTCAACAAGCTCCTTGTCGATATTGTAAACCTCCTCGCCGCGTCTGCCTCTCAGAATTGTCTCGCAGACATATTCAACGCCGCTATAGCCCGCAAGCTCACCGGCGGTATAGCTGAGCAAAGGGTCATCAGCAAAAAGCTCACCCTGCTGCTCCGGCCGGACCCAACCGATAATCTGACAGGCGGCGTCGCCAAAGGGATATACCCTGTGATTTTCCGGTACGATAGAAATGCCGTTGACATCCGCGAACTCGAACTGAGCGTCGAAGACGTCATCTTCGGTTTCGAGGTCAAACAACCAATAGGCTTCGTGCATCTCGACGATATCGACTTCAGCGGTCAGCAGCAATCTTGCGTTCGGGTCAGGCTCGGCTGCGGCGAAATCATTGGAATCAGGGTATTTTCTCTTCCACGCCAGGTGCCGGCGACGATTCCAGATAAGGTTATTGATTTTCTCCAGTCTCTGGTCGATTTCATCAATATTAGACCCGAAAAAAGCAAGCCTCTGTATAACCTGCTCCAGATGAGACCTCTGCGATTCAAGTTCCTGTTCGATTTCGTGTAACTTTTCTACGGCATCATCGCCCCTGACCGCTGCCAGCAGCTTAGCCTGTCGAACCCGCTCATCGGTAATGCAGCATAACTCATATCCAATATGAAGTTCAAATCCGGGCACATCCTCAGCCAGGATGTTACCGTTTCGGTCGAGAATTCTGCCGCGGGCCGTCTGGAGGGTTTTTGTCTGCTGTAGTCTAAGCTGTTCTATTTTTTCATGTAACGTTGGGTCGGGAACAAGCTGCATCTGCGCCAGACGCACAACGCAAACAACAAGCACCGCAGCCGCTGCTATAGCAAAGATTTTCACTCTCTGGTGATACATAACTCGATAATCGATGCTTGATACTCGATACTTGATAACGACTTGCTCGGTCTTTTCGAGAATCGAGCATCCAGTATCAAGAATCGGTCTATGCCCTTGTGCTCCTGAAAAACACTATAAGTAATTAGAGCGTCGCCGACTACGGCGGCGTTGAATTCTTATATGCATCCACCAGGCTATGGGCAAGAACAAAAACGGGCCGACTATCGCCGAATAGAGGGGTGTGCCGAAAAGCGCGCCGAATGTTTTCTGATAAGCCGGTTGCGTCTGGAATATGCTCAGCAAGTACGCAAATACAGCGGCGGCAAAACCCAATACAAATATAGCAACGGCCTGAAACGGCATTCGCTGCAGCGATATATATTTGCTCATATAGCATAAAGCGGTGCCCAGCAATCCAAAGCTAAGAGTACCCGGCCCCATCGAAGGGCCTATCAAATCAGCGGCAAGGCCTATCGAAAAAGAAGTGATAATTGCCTCTTTTGGCTCGCAGAAGATGGCGAAGAGGGCAAGAAGAATAAGATGCAAATCGGGTTTAATTCCTGCCACTTCAATTGCATTGAGTAAATCGGCCTGCAGTAACGTGGCGACGGTAAGTAATACCACAAACCTCAACCAATGCATTCAATCGCCTCAACTATCGCCCTGGATTGGTCACAATAACGGTAACTGACGGGAGCATTGCTACGTCACAGCCGGGTCTAACCATAATGTCCCACAACAGCGCGTTCTGGTCGTTTCTTTTACACTCGCTGACCCGGCCGGCAATCATCGGACAGTCCAGAAAGCCCGGGTACTTTTGGGCTAATACTTGTTCTCCAATTGCAGGTTTGGTCTTTGCCCATCGGATAACGGCCTGCCCGTTGCCGTCGCCGAACATCCAAACCGGCTTTTGTCCCGACTTAGTCGGGATCACAGCCAGCCGTGAAGAAGAATCGGTGACAAGCTTAACCTTCGCCTGCCGCGCCCAGACATACGAGACGGTGCCGATTATACAGTTTTCTCCCAAAACAAACTGCTCTACCTGCAGTCCGTCGTTTTGCCCACGGTTTATGAGCAGCTCGTTGCGGGAACCGACCAGGTTAGCGGTTATAACATCGGCCATAACCAGTGCGGTCCCCGCCAGGCCGTGCTGCCTGTAGCGAATCTTCGCAAGGGTTTCGATTTGGCGATTCTTCTGTTCAAGCTCAGCGGCCAGGTTGGCAATGTGATTTTCATACTGCTCTGCAGTTCTCCGGCTGGTGTAAGCGGCTGTATCCGTCATTCGAGCCGAAAGTGTAATGCTTCTGCCCAGACGCAGAGGAAAGCGAAACGCATGCGTAAAAGCCCCCTGGAACTTACCTGTGATTTTCTGCGGGGTAAGCAGTAAAATACCCCCTGCCAGAGTCAGCCAAACAAGGAGCATACGGTTGGAAATCTCGTGTCGCTTCCGTGCCATACGACCGGTCCTTCTGTTTTACAACAAGTCATAAGTCATAAGTCTTATATTCTTATGCCCTTATGCTCTCTGTCATTGCCATCCATAGTCACTATGGTCCATCGTTTCCTTGAGCAGCTCCAGATTATCGAGATAAATGCTGGTTCCTTTGGCCACGGCGCTAAGCGGGTCTTCGACCCTTTCAACCCGCAGGCCGGTTGCGTTTGCCAGTACCTTATCCATCCCCCGCAGAAGTGCCCCGCCTCCGCAGATGTGTACGCCGTTATCTATCAAATCGGCTGCCAGCTCCGGAGCCGCTTTTTCCAGTGTTCGAGTTACCGCGTCAATAATCGCCGCAATCGGTTCCTTCAGGGCCTCGCGTATCTCCTCACTGGTAATTACAATTTTGCGAGGCAGGCCCGAGATTGTATCCCGGCCGGCCACTTCCATTGTCAGCTCTTCTTCAAGCGGCGCAGCCGAACCAATCTGAATTTTTACCTTTTCAGCCCTCGTCTCACCTATGAGCAAATTGTACGTCCTCTTTAGATGATTGATAATCGCCTCATCCATATCGTCGCCGCCGACCCGAATCGATTCACAGGTTGCGATATCTCCGAGGCTCATTATGGCCACTTCCGTGGTGCCTCCGCCGATATCGACAATCATCGATGCGGTCGGGTCGATAATAGGCAGCCCCGCTCCCATACCCGCGGCCATCGGTTCATCGACAAGATAAACCTTTCGTGCCCCCGCCCTTTCGGCGCTGTCGATAACCGCCCGACGCTCGACAGCGGTGATTCCGCTGGGCACTGCGATAACCACCCTCGGCCGAACCAGTTTTCCGCCTCGGCCGTGCACCTTGCGAATAAAATAACCCAACATTGCTTCGGTAATTTCAAAATCGCTTATGACGCCGTCTTTGAGAGGCCGAATAGCACTTATCGAGCCGGGGGTCTTGCCGAGCATCTCGCGGGCGACCAGGCCTACCGCTTCGCCGTTATTGAGAACTATATTGGTGCCTTTGCGAACGGCCACCACAGACGGTTCATTAAGAACGATGCCTTTGTCGCGGACACAGACCAGCGTGGTACAGGTACCTAAATCTATACCCATATCCGTGCTGAACCAGCCTAATATTGAGTCCAGTAGCAAGT
>CAYSTP010000172.1:0-4567 GCA_964434085.1 uncultured Pirellulales bacterium | reverse complement strand
CCTAATGTTTCAGCCGCTTCTTTTCGGATATCGCTGTTATTGTTTTCCAGCGCGAGAATAAGTGCCTGCACAGTACCTAAATCTCCAATCTTGACCAGTGTTTCTGTTGCCTCCTTTCGGACCTGTGGATTCTTATCACTCAGCACCCTGGTCAGAGCTTTGATGGTCACGCCATTGAGCTTTAAACACTCATCCCAGTCTTTCTTTGCTATAAAATAAAGTCGTTTTTCAGCTTCGTTACCAGCCTGCCAACCAAGCCTGTCAAGGGCTTCTGCGGCCTTTTGCCGGACGTCACTATCATCATCTTTCAAGACAGCGACAAGAGGCTCAACCGCATCGCTGTCTCCAATCCGGCCCAATGCTTCTGCCGCCTTTTCACGGACTTTCCAATTCGTATCATTCAGTGCGGCAACGAGAAGTTTTGTGGCACAGCTATCGCCTATACAACCTAAGGCATCCGCCGCCTTTTCACGGGTATAAGGATTGTTATCTGTTAACGCAACAATAAATGCTTGCGTGACACTAATGCCTCCTATCTTAATCAAGGCGTCTGCCGCTTTGGCCCGGACTCTATCGTTATCGTCTCTCAATGCAGCAACGAGTGG
Source organism: uncultured Pirellulales bacterium (assembly GCA_964434085.1). Taxonomy (GTDB): domain Bacteria; phylum Planctomycetota; class Phycisphaerae; order Sedimentisphaerales; family Anaerobacaceae; genus JBBABK01. Next base: position 3,962 of record CAYSTP010000172.1, on the reverse strand, counting down.
TTCAACCGCCGGATTTTCTATTCTGCCTAATGTTTCTGTTGCTTTCTTTCGAACCTGCGGGTTCTTGTCATTCATCACCCTAATCAGCTCTTTCATCGTCACAGAATTCATCTTTAAACATTTATCCCAGTCTCTTTTTGCTATAAAATAGATTTGCTGCTCGGCTTCATCTTTGGCCTGCCAGCCCAGTCTATCAAGTGCTTCCGCGGCCTTTTGCCGGACATCACTATCATCATCTTTCAATGCGGCGACAAGATGCCTGACTGCACGGCTGTCTCCAGTCCGGCCCAATGCTTGTGCAGCCTGCTCTCTTAAGCTGCTGTCAAAACTTTGTAACTGCTCAATCGAGCTTTCTGTCTTATCAACTTGACTGATAGTATTTATATATATATAAAATATCAATACTGATAGCGCAGCGGATAAAATCAGCGTGACAGGAAGAAATTTTTTTAAAGTCCTCATGAAATTTGGCTCATAAAGTACAAAGATACATAAGCACTCTAAATTATACATAGATTATATTATTTAACGCTTTAAAAGTCAAGGACTTATGTTATTATCTGGATATGAAAAATGAGACGATACGCAGAACTAAAGGCGATTGATTAAATTTGTCCATTATCACAGGGTTTTTTCGGCCGGAGATGGAGAAATGGATTAACCTGAGGCAGTCATTTGTGACAGATTTGGAATATATTTACGCCTCCGGAGCCAAAGGTTGCAGGTTCGACTCCTATCGGGGACGATAGCGGCTCTTATTCTGATACGAATGCCGTTATTTGTATCTGCGCAAGGCATTGCGCACAATGTGGTTGATGAACTCATTATAGCGAATACCTGCCTTTTCCGCGGCTTCGGCAACCTCTTCGCCGTAGGCAAGGTCCGGATTGGGATTAGCTTCGAGAACGACAATCCTGTTGTTCGGTGTTAGTCTCAGGTCTATTCGCCCGTAATCGCGAAGATGCAGGGCACGGTACACCTTTTTGCATGTCCGGTTGATGTCATTAAGGGTCTTCTCGTCGAGTTCGGCAAACCCAAACCGGATTTTCCATTTCTCTCTGAATTCAGCGTCCCATTTCACACGATAAGTAGCCATCAGTGGTCCGCCCTCTTCGCTTGCCTCAAAGGCACACTCACGAATCGGCAGCACCGTCAATTGCCTGTTGCCCAGTACGGTTACATAGAATTCGCGTCCTTCGATGTATTCTTCCGCGATAGCCGCCTGGTTCCATCTGTCGTGAACGAACCGTGCCCGTGCCGTCAGGGCGTCGGTGTCGTAAACGACTGACGCATTGGAGATGCCTTCGGAGCTATCTTCAAAGGCCGGTTTTACAACATACGGCCAGTGAATATTCTTAGGCACGCGAACTGCTTTACCGACCGGCACAGATAGAAAACCCGGCACACGAATTTTATGAAGGTTAAGCAGCTCCTTGCAAAGTCTCTTGTCCCTGCAAAGCATAAGTGCGGCAGGACCACTGCCCGTGTACGGCATCTCCAGCAATTCCAGCAGACCGGCAATACCCTGGTCAAGTTTTCGGTCGCCGTTAAACTCTTCGGTCAGGTTAAAAACAAGGTCACCCTTGTGTTCGGTCAGCTTTTCAACCAGAACGCCAACGTCGTTTATTGCGCCAACGACTGAAACTTTGTACCCGGTATCCCTCAGGGCCTCTATAACGTGATATTCCGTCTCGGTCTTTTCCTGCGGCGATTCGAACTGCGGGTCGTTTTCCGGGACCGTGGATTCATCGACTAAGACCGTAATTTTTAATTTTCGGGCCATTAGTGGCGTCCTTTCACCACTGCTCTGAATGTGTTGCTTGCTATAGTAGTCAGCAGTGCAGTTACTCCAATCAGGCTTTCAGACTCGCCGAGCTGAGTATGAAGCCCAAGGGTATCGCACCTTAGGATAAATTTGTTGAGTAACTGGCTTATATCGTATTTGCGATGTCCCGTCCAGCTTGTGACACTGTCGACAATCTGGCGTCTGTGTTGCCGCAACAGTTGCGATGCCTTTATTGCGGTGCCGCCGACCCTGATTTCGGAAAATATTTTCCTGAGGCTGTCGTCATAATAACCCTGAAATTCCGGGCCCAGAGTCCGGCGCTTGCGTTCATAATAGGCTAATAACGTGCTTCTCATTCGGTCGGCGCTGAAAGGAGGGTTGCGCTCGGCTTTTTTTGAGGGACGTTTGTTTCCTATTTTTTTTATCAAACCATCCACGTAATGCAGTTTCTTTATCACGGGCCAGCCTTTGTATTTGCTTTCCCAGTTGATATCCGGGTTGAGCCAAACTGCAAACGTCTCCGCGAAATCGTCATCCGGATGCGACTGTGCATAATGGTCGGCAAGGTGTACTACGAACCGCCGCGAGTAAGGCTGGAAATCGTAAGAATCGGAATAGTTGGTTGAGAATCGGCCGAACAACTGTCGCCAGCGTGTCCTGCGATATAACTCGTATGCGTAATTGAAGGCGTGCCCGCACTCATGCCGCAATAGCCGCATGAACTGTTTGTCGGTTCCGCCTTCAACGTCAAGCATCATTTTCTGCTCTATTCTTTTCAGGCTCGGATGAGCAAGAAAAAACGGGATACCAATCACCGGTATCTTATCCGGGCACAACCACTCGTCGGACAGATAGCATGGCGGACGAAAATCTATCCCCTTGGTCTGGAGCTCCTCGTATAGTTGTTTTGTCATGGGTTCAAGCGACGAGCCCCGGATACGCAGCTTCAAATCCATTATGCGCATTTGCAGAATCTCTTCCTCGGAGAGCTTGTCCAGCCTGACACGCCGAGATTTCTTCGCTGCGCACATCAGAATTACTCTATCAAAGCCATTACGACAAACGCCCTTTAAAGTCTGCATATCCAAAGGTCTTTTGAACCTTGAAACTACCATCCTTGCCGTCAAAGACTGCGATGTCCGGCAGAGCCAATCCATTAAACGCTGTGTTCTTGACCATTGTGTAATGGGCCATATCGTCGAAAATTAATTTATCTGCGACTTTCAAAGGCTCATTGAACGAATACTCGCCAATCACATCACCAGCAAGACAACTCCTGCCTGCCAGTCGGTAGGTGTACTTTTTGTCACCCGCCTTGCCCGCCCCCCGGACATTGGGGCGGTAGGGCATTTCGATAACATCCGGCATATGCGCCGCCGCGGAGGTATCGAGAATAGCAATTGGCTTGTCAGCCTGCATTATATCAAGCACCGCTGCAATCAGGTAGCCCGCATTAAGCGCAACCGCCTCGCCCGGCTCTAAATAAACCTCAACTCCATAGTGCTTCTTAAAATCAATTATGAGCCTGCACAAAAGTTCAACGTCATAATCGGCCCTGGTGATATGATGTCCGCCGCCGAAATTCACCCATTTCAACTGGCCGAGGAGCCTGCCGAAGTGTTTCTCGACCGCTGCCAATGTCCGCTCCAGCGAGTCCGAATTCTTTTCGCAGAGAGTGTGAAAGTGCAGCCCGCAAACATACTCAGGCAGCTTGTCCGGCATCTGGCCAGGCCGAACACCCAATCGAGAGCCCGGCCCGCACGGATTGTATAAATCGACCTCGACCTCCGAGTGCATCGGGTTTACACGTAATCCGATTTCTATATTTTTGGGTGCTGACAAAATCTTTTTACTAAATCGCTCTAATTGTGCCGTCGAATTGAACACAATATGGTCAACTATTGAACAAATCTCTTCAATTTCGTCCCCACGGTAAGCCGGGCCGCAAATATGCACTTCGCCGCCGAATTCCTCTTTTCCCAAACGGCATTCGCAGATACTACTGCCGCTTGTCCCGTCGAGATATTTACTTATCGTATCGAACACCGACCACATCGAAAAAGCCTTCAGTGCCAGGAGTATTTTGCAGCCGGTCCGCTCATTAACACCTCGCAGAATTTCACAATTCCTGCGCAGCAGATTCAGGTCAACAAGATAACAAGGGGTCTTTACTCGC
>CAYSTP010000171.1:0-4610 GCA_964434085.1 uncultured Pirellulales bacterium | reverse complement strand
ATTTGTTCCAAACCAGTAAAATGGATTTACACTAACGACTATTGACTAACGACTACCGACTAAGGTCGTTAACGACTATCGACTAATTACGGAGAGGTGTCCGAGCGGCTTAAGGAGCAGCCTTGGAAAGGCTGTGTAGGGCTTGTCCCTACCAAGGGTTCGAATCCCTTCCTCTCCGTTAACATTGCTAAATACTGCCATACAAACGAATACTTTGATAAGCGAAACACAATCTTCATTATTAAGGGATTCGAACCCCAAAAGGGTGTGGGAAAAGGATTTTCCCACGTCGTCGGGGTGACAGGAGCGGAGCGACGCCAGAGGGGCAGAGCCCCTATGGAAATTCGCCTTGCGAATTTGGGTTCCAATCCCGCCCTCTCCGTTCTTCGCTGCGCTACGAACGGCAGGCCGTTTTGAGGCGGGGCCAAAACACACGCAAATGCTGAAGGCAGATGCTATAAAGTTTTGCCGTGAAGCGAATTTCACACTTCCCTGTTCCGAAATAAGTGTTGAAAAAAACTGAAAAAATCGTTAGGATTATAATAATAGGACAAGTTTTGAATAAAACTAAGACAAAATGAGTATGAAAAAGAATCAAACTTCCCGCAAAGCCCTTACTCGGCGCCAGTTCTTAAAACGCGGACTCTACGGCGGCCTGACAGTGGGCTTGTCCGGTAGTCTTTTTCTTACTAACTGTAGGAAACAGCAAAAGAGAATAAAAAGACCAAATGTCCTTCTTATTGTCCTGGATACTGCAAGAGCAGACCGGTTTTCATTCTCGGGTTACCACCGAAAGACATCTCCTCACATCGACGCTCTGGCCTCGGACTCCGTTGTTTTCAAACGGGCATACGCACCGGATTTCTGGACATTGCCGTCCCACGCCTCACTTTTCACCGGACTTTATCCGAGCCAGGCAGGAGCTACTTCAGAGACCAACTATCTCCCGGCCTTTAACACCACATTAGCCACAGTATTGAAAAAAGCCGGCTATGACACATCGGCATTTACTTGCAATGCATGGGTCTGCAAAGAACGAGGCTTCGCACAGGGATTCGACCAGTTCTGTGAGATGTGGAGGCCTGAAGAATATCAGCAGGTTCCGAAAGGCGCCGGCCGTATGGAGTCGGCTGCCACCGAGGCAGCGATTGGCTGGCTTGGTCGGCGCAGAACAGCTTCAAATCCGTTCTTTCTGTTCATAAACTTTAATTCCCCACACATGCCTTATAACCCGCCTGAATCCTTTCGGGCGAATTTCATCAAATCCGAATATCAACCTGATGAAATCAACCGTCTGTCAAAAATAAATGGAATGTGGGCGCACCTCGCAGGCGAATTAAAACTTGGCGAAAGAGACCTTCGTATTATGTCTGACCTCTACGACGGCGAAATCGCCTTCGCCGACCATTGTACCGGAAAAGTTATCGACCAATTAAAAAGCCTCGGCATCCTCGATAACACGCTGGTTGTCGTAACGTCCGACCACGGCGAAAATATCGGAGAACACGGACTCATCGACCATCTTTTAAGCATGTATGAAACAACATTACATGTCCCTTTGGTGCTCAGATATCCAAAACGTTTCAAGGCCGGGACCTCCTTCGACGACCTTGTCAGCTTAGTCGATGTCTTTCCGACGGTCCTGGACCTGTGCAATATCCGCAGCAAATCTGAAAGACTAAAGCCCGCCGGTATCAGCTTTGCAGACGTTGAGCAACAAGGACGCATTTTCATCGTTGCAGAGAATGAACGGCCCCTCAACGGCATTAAGTTGATGAACAGTCAATTCCCGGCATTTAATACCGGCACAATCGACCATCCTATGCGGGCCATCCGAACTAATAAGCACAAATTAATCTGGAAGGTCGGCCTTAGCAAAGAACTGTACGATTTACAGGCTGACCCGGCTGAGCTGAATAATCTTGCCCCACAACAGCCGGAAATTTGCGACAAACTGCACAGGATTCTTGTTAAGTGGACCGAGGAGATCCCTTCCGCCCAAGATACGTCCTTTATGGAAGGCCAGGACCCCGAAAGCCTGAAAATCCTGCGTTCATTGGGATACTTAGAATAGATTTGCCCTCTCCCTTGGCCAACAGAGCAGTTGAGCTATTGTTCAACTGCAGTCTGCTCTCTACTACTCGGAGATTTAATCGCACCGACTAAAATACGCGCAGATACCGAAGGTATAAAAAAGCCCTCGAATTCTACGAGGGCTTTTTTGCTATTATTCGTTTAGGATTTATCAATAAATTAAAATCTGACAGTCAGGCCGACCTTCAAAGCACTCGACCGGCTGCCGCCGTAAGCTTCACCTTCGTAACGAACAAAAGCGGAGGTGCTGTCGCTGAGCAGGCCGCTCAGGCCGGCGCCGTAATACACGCTGTCGTCGCGATTACTGTCAACATCCGTAGAAAACTTGGTCGTGCCGCCGACAAAACGAGCTTCGATGTTCTCTTCATCCATAAATTCGTGTGCGTAGCCGACGAACACTTCAGGAGCAATCTTCATAGTATCCACCATCGTCACGGTATATAGCCTGATGCCGAAACGTGACAGCAGAGATTCCTGTGTACTTGCATCAACGTTCAGCCCTGCCGCTCCGGCGCCGCCTTCCCTGAAGCTCTCGTTGCGGTAGCAGGTATATTGTGCTGATATGGTCGGGTTCAGTATCCACTGCCCGACATTCAGCTCGTACCCGCCGCCGATATAGGCTGACAGGTCGTAGGCATCGTAATTGGCCTCGGCTGTGCGGTTAAGGCCTGAGCCGATTTCACGGCGGGTCTTGTTCAGGTGGTAGCCGAGGCTAACCGAGCTGTCCACATAGAGCTTGTCAATATAATAGGTTGCATAAGGTCCTATGCGGAAGCTGTCGATGTCCGCGTCACCGTGCCCTTCGTCGAAGTTAAGACAGCCGTGGCTATAGGCCCCGCCGATTCCGACAATCCAGTTGGTCCCAACCATCCTGTCCATACCAAACTGCGCGCCTACAGCCTCGCCTTGAAATCCGGTAAACTTGTCCGTTGAATCCTGGCTGAAGAAGACGCCGAAAGGCCTGAAGAAGGTGTTGGTCTGTTTGATACCTTCACGCATCTGCCTGCGTCTTTCGGTTTCCGTGATGACGTATGCGAGTGTATCGGGGTTTTCGGAGGCGTCTGCCAATAGCAGGTTGCTGTTGCGCAGCGTGTTGAACTGTGCCATGTATTCCTTATTGCTGCGCCTGGCTACCAGGTAGCCGCCCATATCGGAGCCCATGTCGTTAAGCAAAGTCGAGTTGAACGCGCTCATACTGGCGTGTGACAGCGGGCTGAGCTGCTATTGCGGCGGTAATATCCCCCGTACCGGGTCGCTCGCCAAATCCAGGCAGGGCCACCCGGCACGCCGACGCAACAGAACGACTTTAAATCATAGCTCCGTGTATCCTTTGTTGTCAAGGAAGGTTTTTACGGCATCAACAGCCTGACTCAACGTATAGCTGCCTTCCACCGCTTCGATCGACAGAGTTCTGTAGAGAGCGCAGTTAATGGTCTTATCACCAATATACTGCGGGGACGTTCCCTGGTTATAGGTCAAATAGCCTCTCAGCCTAGAGGCGACCGACACCGCCTGAGTGCCGAGCCTCCTGGTTCTGGTTTGGCCTGAAAGCGCCAGCGCAGAGTCACTATCAAGGTCAAGTACAACCCAAGAGGTGCTCCTGACGCCCTGGATTCCAAGGACATCGTAAGTTCCGCTGGTAGTTTCCTCGTACGTACGCGCCCTCGGGTCGTAGTCAATTCGCGTGTACTGGCCGGAATTGACATCTATGACAAGGAAGAACTTGTCTGTGCCTCTCTCCCTGAGCCACGGACCGCCCGAATCTGAGTATTGCATGCCCGTCTCCAAGCAGTTATAGACCAGGACATTGACATCAGGGGTTACCAGGTCGTAGTAGTTGCTGTCGCTTGCAAGCTCGGTCAGGTCGGTTGATTCGGTATAACCGGCGTCGTTGAGGTCCGCTTCGATAGCAGCCTCTGTCTGCGAACAGTTCCAGTGATTGCCTATTGACAGCGTCGTCCAGTCCATGTCCAGTCTTAGATTGGCCTTGCCCATATCGATATACCTGGGGTCGCTGCCGAAGTTGTTTATCGATGTGCCTCTGAGGCTGCTTGCAACCTCTATATCTGTATCCGCTATCGTCCTGCTCCCGGCGTTACCCTGGACCACCAGCGAATAGTCATTATAGTCATTGCCGAATTGCGTAAACAACCATGTATACCCCGTTTGGCCGTTCATCTGCTCCATTGTCGTGCTGCAATTGCCGTCATAGACCCGCTGATATGTGAGGCTTCCAGAGTCCCAGTCTATCTGGCAGGCCAGGCCGTAATTAACGTCGATGATGAAATAGCCTCGCTCCGGCCCTCTCGAATCGACCCAGTTGCTGTCGTTAGAATCGTAGTCATAGCACCATTTCCAGGAGTTGTACCTGTAGACAAACGTACGCGTGGCGTAATCAGTAGGAATAGCCGATACTTCGTCGGAATAATCGCTCGCATGGCCATTGGTGTCGACCGCGGTAACGACATAGTAATAGGTAGTCCCGAGCACGAGATTGGCGTCGTTGTCGAGGTAAT
>CAYSTP010000170.1:0-4625 GCA_964434085.1 uncultured Pirellulales bacterium | reverse complement strand
GTCTTCTGGCTCAGCGTACAAGCTATATACGACCAGAACACCCCGAATTATACGTGGGGCTGGACGAATCATCAGCACGTATTCAACGACGATGCAGTATCGGGCCGTTATGACGATGCCAACGAAGTATGGCTCTGGGAGGAACTGGAGGACCAGACCGGCGCCAGTGAAGATATGTCGTTTATGCTGTTCACCGACCCGAATGAATGCTCTACGTGCGCAAACTACAACCTCGATGCAATAATCAACTTCCTCGATTATGCTGAGTTTGCAAACGAATGGTACTGGAGCGGCCCGGCCGGCGGGTATAACAACGGCGATTTGGACTGCGACGGCGACGTTGACCTCAACGACCTGGACATCTTCTGTCAGCAATGGTTAAAGTACTGTCCGTAAGCACAGCATTTTTTAACACTTCAGGGCTGTGGGTTCATTGCCCACAGCCTTGTTTTTTTGTGCACAGAAGGGTCTTCAACCCCCAAAAACATACAATAACAAAAAGTAAGACAATTTTTAATTTGTAACTCTTTTCTTTGAAAACGGTTACGGCGGCCTCCAGAAAAATCGCCTATTTGCCACAGGGATTAGCCCAAAAACAGCTTGACTTGTCCGTGATAACGGTCTAAACTACTGTCTTCGGAAGGCATACTAATACTGAGGAAGGTTCCATGGAGCTTTTTGCATGCTCTGGTTATGTCACTACCTTGAAAACAAAAGAGGCCTTAAGCACACTTAATCTCATTAAATAAGGAGGACATGTTATGGAAAGAAAGAAACTGAAGTTGTTGTTGCTTTTCGTAGTTTTGATGTTCTTTTGCGCTGGAGGTGTAGTACAGGGCGACGATGACGGACCGCAGCAAAGTACAACCGGTCCTGTACCTTCACTATCGGTAATAGCAGAAGACATGCTCACAATACTGGAGGGACCCGTGCAGGGTGGAGCACTGCACACAATTACAGGTGTACCTGACTATTCCTGGCGTCATGGCTGTGGCCCCACGGCAGTTGGTATGGTAGTAGGCTATTACGATACACATGGATATGACGACCTGATTCCCGGTGACGCCAATACTCAAACTGCCGCTGTTAACCAGGCGATGGCCTCCGGCGGAACATTGGGCAGTCCAAATCCCCCCGGTTCCGAACAACACTATGAGGATTACGCCAGACCAGAAGACAGCAAGCCAACTCTGCTTACCGATGATTACATCACGGCAGGTCGAACTCCACACATCGATGACAGCGTTGCCGACTATATGGACACATCTAAGAGCACACGCGGCAACTACTACGGCTGGAGCTGGTCCAGTGATGTTTGCCCTGCGTTTACGGGTTATGTGAATCAACAAAACTCAACCTATGCCCCGGCCTGTACGGAATATCAATGGTCCACACTTACTTGGTCGGTGCTGACTAATGAAATTGACAACGGCCGTCCTATGGTCTTCCTTGTTGACAGTGACGGAGATGGAAGCAGCGACCACTTCGTGACCATAGTTGGATATGATGACGGCACACCAAAAAGGTACGGCTGCCATGATACCTGGGCGCCTACGGGCGTCAGGTGGGAACAATTCCGCGGTATGAGTTCATCTTATTCCTGGGGTATTTGGGGCGGATGGACTTTCTCGCTGGCAGGCTGGAATCCGACACAGATAATCAAATGGGAGCAACCGCCTGACGAGACCAGTAACGGGATAGATATCCGCTGTGACCGTTCCGACGGAATCAATCGTACGCTGGCGGACGACTTCGAATGCACTACAACCGGTCCTATTACCAAGGTCACTTTCTGGGGCTCGTGGCAAGGCGATAATAAAGGACAAATTCAGACGATACATCTGAGCATTCATAGTAATAATCCGATGGGGCCCTATGGCTGGTCAGAACCGAACGTGCTGCTTTGGGAAAAGGATTTCGCTATCGCTGATTTCAATGAAACGCTTTATAAGTATGACGAGCCGGAATCCTTCTGGGACCCGACAACGGGTACGCCGATTAGTCTATATGAGCATTATCAGATATGGCAGTACGATATAACAATTGACTCAGCCGATGCATTCGTACAGCAAGGCGACCCGAACAATCCGGTCACTTACTGGCTTGACGCCTGGGTTGACCTTGTTCCTGATGCCCAAAATCCCCAGTTTGGCTGGAAAACCTCGCTTATGCACTGGGAAGACGATGCAGTTTTCTGGGACAGCAGTCTGCCGGGTTGGCGGGAACTGAGATATCCACCGGAACACTCGCTTTACCCGGATTCTATTGACTTGTCATTCAGGATTGTTACAGGTGTAGAAGAAGAACCCAATGAGCCGGCAATCAAGTGGATTCAGCATCCTGACTTGAGCGACACCGGTATTGATGTAGATGCGACATATGATACTTCAGGCTTTTCGTCGTGGGGTCCTCAGATTCTTGCCGATGATTTCCTCTGCACTACGACCGGCGCGATTACAGATATTCACGTCTGGGGTTCGTGGTATCACGACTACCTGCCGGGTAACGGCCCGAACAGTGTGGATTTCACGCTGAGCATTCACGAGGACATTCCCGTCGGCGACCCCTGTAATCCTAACGATTACAGCATCCCCGGGAGGTTATTATGGGTGCGTGAATTCGCGGCTGGTGACTATGCGGCTGCTATAGAAGCACAGGATATAACGGAAGGCTACTATGTGCCGTGCGTACCTTATTATGAGAATAATGCCGACTGGACGTGCTACAGGTACGATTTCCTTATCGACCCGTGCGACGCTTTCATTCAGCAGGGCGACCCGTGCGAACCGGTCGTATACTGGCTGGACGTTCAGGCTAAAGTGTACGCCGAGTTTGACCAACGGTTTGGCTGGAAGACGTCGCTTGAGCACTGGAATGATGATGCCGTCTGGGCTGCAGGCGACGAGACGAGCCACGGTCCATGGCAGGAACTGCGTTATCCACCTGAACATCCGCTTTACCCGGATTCTATTGACCTGGCATTTGCAATTACGACTGAAGCAGAAGAGCCTAATCAGCCGAGCGGCAAGCCGTTGATGGCGCATACGAAATGGTCTCAGCCTCCTGTTGAGATTGACCCGACTTCTGCTATACCGACCTACTGCGGCTGGGACCAGGAATCCTACAAGACCTATCAGCAAACTTACTGGACGATTGTGGCAGATGATTTCCGGTGCCTCGGCAATATGCCAGTAACCAGCATCCACTGGTGGGGTTCTTTCTTCGACTGGGAATGGTGGGCGCATGGAACACTACCACCGGTCTTACCTGACGCTTGGCGGATTGGGTTCTGGAGCAATAAACGCGCAAACGGACCACCTCACTATCTGCCGTACAGTTATCCGGATGTGCTGCTGCACAGTATTACGATACCGGCGTACCGGGTGAACTTCAACGAGGTCGGCTACGATGAATATTATGGGTACTATCCTCAGGACATCTGCTACCAGTACAATGTTGACCTGGAGCCTAACGAAGTATTCTGGCAGGGTGATTACAATGACGTGACGGAGGACAACATCTACTGGCTCAGTATCGTCGCCGTCTATCAGACTGATCTTTACCCGGACCATCCGTGGGGCTGGAAGACTCGGCCGTGGCACTGGATGGACGACGCCGTAACGTTCCAAACGATTGTAGAGCCCAACACCGGTTTTGTTACCGACCCCTTTAGCATCACACCAATCACAGACCCTGTTTGGATAGAAAGCGTTGATGTCTCATTTGAGCTTGACACGGACCCGAACTACATCAAGTGGGAGCAGCTCTATACAGGTATCCGCAACTGGTCGCACTACGAAGATGTCGACTCTACCCGCGACCTAATAGGTAATGACCGTTTTGCTGCCGACGACTGGCGCTGCTTAAAGAGGACGCCTGTGACTGCTGTTGTCTGGTGGGGTTCATATATCGGTTATGGGTTTGAGGCATGCAGTTACCCCCCATTTATGCCTCTGCCAATCCGGCCTAACAGGTTCGAACTGAGAATCTGGACCGATGTGCCTGACCCCAACCTGAATGACCCGAACACTTACAGCCACCCGGGGCATGAGATTTGGTCGTTCGACACCGACGAGTATGACGAGGTTCTCGTGGGGTATGATAAGAAACCGCATGGAGAACCGAATGAGCCGGTCTTCAGGTACTCGGTAAGTCTACCCGAGGATGAATGGTTCCGTCAGCCTGACTATAACGAAGTCTTCTGGCTCAGCGTACAGGCTATATACGACCAGAACATCCCGAATTATACGTGGGGCTGGACGAATCATCAGCACGTATTCAACGACGACGCAGTATCAGGCCGTTATGACGATGCCAACGAAGTATGGCTCTGGGAGGAATTGAAGGACCAGACGGGCGCCAGTGAAGATATGTCGTTTATGCTGTTCACCGACCCGAATGAATGTTCAACATGCGCTAATTACAACCTCGACGGAACAGTCAACTTCTTCGATTACGCGGAATTTGCAAATGAGTGGTACTGGAGCGGTCCGGCCGGCGGTTACAACAATGGCGACCTGAACTGCGACGGCACCGTTGACCTCTATGACCTGGACATCTTCTGCCAGCAATGGCTGCAGTATTGTCCGTAAAGACAACGCGTTTTGACGTTCCAAGGCTGTGGG
>CAYSTP010000169.1:0-4678 GCA_964434085.1 uncultured Pirellulales bacterium | reverse complement strand
AACACACCGAGCATCGTACTTCGCCACCGCTCCAGGAGCTCATCAGGCTGTAAATTGTTATCAGCAATGCTCCTTGGAAAATTGCCTGGCCCCGGTATATAATGCACGCCCGCTATAACATAATCGAGACCGTCCGGTACAGGGCACGCTAATCTGCCGTCACTGTACCCGCCCGCCACGTCGATTTCAGCGCCAATCAGTACCCGGCAATTCGTCGTATATCCCGCGACTTCTTCTCTTATTTTCGCAGGGATTGAAGCCTCATTCGGACTATAGATATGGTCCGCGATACAGATAGTCTCAAGCCCCAGCTCATCCGCACGCCGCAGAATCGCCTCTATCGTCATCGTCTCGGCGTGTCCGCAATATACGGTATGTATGTGCAGGTCGTAATTAATTTCGGCCATAATTAAAGTCCGTCAAAAACAAGAGTATAACAGATAGACCAGTTAATGACAGGCCGAGCGCATAAAAAAGGCCGAACAGAAAAGCCCGGCCTTTTTATTTACTATACCTGTATCAACTATTCCGGCAAGTCCTGCGGTAAAACGTCTTTTACACTCAAATCGCCGTAAATGACACGGTATGTTTGTGAACCCTTCGGCTGATACCAGAACACAGCCTTGTCGGCCTCGCCGAGTTTTACGCCCTTTCCGATATAGCGCCACTGTATCCCGCTTGGTCCCATTTGCTGAAAGAACATAAATCCCGGTGCAAAGTGCATCCCGATCTGCACTTGTTCCTCTTCGGATATTTTCGGTTCATCAGCTTCTGCTTGTATTTGACCAGCCAGGTTCATGAAATCTTCAAGGCCCAGACTTTCCGGGAAATTGCCGCCGAAAGAATGCTTTACCAAAATCCGAAGGGTGATAATAAAGTCCTGCTCGGAGAACTGGCTCAAATCGATCTCCTGCTCGCACAGGATATAGCCGGCAGGAACATCCATACTGAGTAGTGACTCGTCGACCGGGACATCGAACTCGATGTTCTTGAGAATGTAACGAGTCGGTCCAAATCGCAATTCGATACGGATAGGCACGGCTGTTTCGGAATCAGCCCAGATTTTAATTCCATGGCCGTGAACCTGGAATCCGACGGCATTGCGGCCGTTTATCTTTTTTTGTCCAAGCTCCTCGACCTCCTGTCCTTCGAGTCTGGTAACGGCGTTTCTGACAAATTCCATGAAGTTTTTGGTTTGTTCCCCGATCGGTCCCTTTATGTCCATGTATGTAGCGTCTTTGTTCAGAGGGTCCAGGGTGAGCATCTTTGCGTCATCCAAATCGAGAATCAGGATTGTCTCCATATTCGAAAATGTTCTTCTGATCCTGTTGCCGACTACTATATCATGAATAACCGGCCCATCTTCTTGACCCACAAGGAAATCAAACACAAGTGTGTTGGCATTGAGAATCGGCTCGATGACCTGGGCAAAGGTCACGGTGCCGCCGAAAAACCGGCCCAGGCCGAAGAACACCGCTATCGCTATCACCGCCGCTGCTACTAATTGTGTCATTCTGCTTTTCATAATCTTACTCCATAAAAAGTGAGTTCTGGACTCACTTGTTTTGTTAATAAAGTCCTGAAAAACCTGTTCACCAAGTTTATGAACATCTTCAGGAACCTGCTCACTGCCGAGCGATTCCAGTATAGCCTTGATCTTTTTGTCATTCATTTGAAAGCTCTCTTTTCAATCCGGATAAAGCCTTCGACACATGCGAACGCGTCGTAGACACACTGCAGTCCAAAATCTCGGCAATAGTTCCATAATCCTTTTGTTCGAGATATCGCATCACAAGGGCCCGCGCCTGCCTGTGAGGCAGCCCGGCTATCGCTTTTCTTACCCTGTATACAGCCTCTAAGTCATGACTATTTTCATTGCTGCTCGAAACCGCCCGGGCAATCCTCCGACTTATTTGGCCGTCTTTGCCGATACGGCTACGCCATGCCTTGGAACTTGCCGATAGCGCGATGCGATAGATGTAACCGCCGGCGGTTGACTTGTTCAGCTTGTCTATGTTCTGCCAAATACTTAATAACGCATATTGCATCGCTTCCGCAAAAAGTTCGCGGTCGCCGGTCAGCCTCCAGAGTGCACCGGTCAATAGGCCGTTGTATTTAGCCTTAACCTGGTCAAAAACTTCTAATCTTTGCGGATGGGCCATTCACATATTCCAACTCACATCCGGATGACGCAAGAATACACTTGTTTTCGTGGAATAATAACCCTCACCAACGGCTTTTGTGTAAAAAAATCGAAAAAAGTCCGTCTTTTTGAGACGACCTTTTTATCAACCCCATGCCGGTTTTCTGCGCCAAAACTCATGGTCAGCCGGAGGATTCAAACTTCCTGCCGGTCAGCCGTTCGTAGCCCTCGATGTATTTCGCGCTGGTCTTTTCAACAATATCGGCCGGCAGCTCAACGCCCGGCCCGGACTTGTCGAAGCTAATACTTTCGAGGTAATTGCGGACGAACTGCTTATCGAAGCTCTCCTGGTCCCTGCCCGGTTCATACTTATCGGCAGGCCAGAACCGCGACGAATCCGGCGTCAAAACCTCATCTATCAAAATCGTCTTGCCGCCCACCACACCCCACTCGAACTTCGTATCGGCAAGGATTATCCCTTTGCTCTCGGCGTATACACTTGCCTTGGAAAATATCTGCGTGCTCTTGTCGCGCACGTAATTAGCCTGTTCCTCACCGATAATTTCAACGCACCTCTCAAAGCTGATATTCTCATCATGCTGACCGTGCTCAGCCTTGGTCGCAGGAGTAAAAATCAATTCCGGCAGCTTATCGCACTGCTTCAATCCCGCCGGCAGTTTCTGCCCGCACACCGTCTGGCTCTGTTTGTACTCCTTCCACCCGCTGCCGGCTAAATACCCGCGAATCACACACTCAATCGGCAAAACCTTTCCCTTTTTGACCAACATACTCCTGCCGGCAAGCTGCGGCTCTTCGCAGAAAGGCTTTGGAAAATCCGCAATTTCATCACTGATAAAGTGGCTCTCGACGGTATCAGCCAGAAAATCGAACCAGAACCGCGAAATCTTCGTCAGCACAATCCCCTTGTACGGAATTCCGTTTGCCATTATCACGTCAAACGCGCTGATCCTGTCCGTCGCCACAATCAGCAGCTTATCACCGAGGTCATATATATCTCGCACCTTGCCCCGCGCACACTTCTGCCCCCCGATGTTCGTTTGTAAAATCGCCTCTGCCATCACAATCCCTTCATACAATCCAAAACATAAAATCTATATCTAATTTTTTTAACAGTGTTAATCCGTGTAAATCCGTGTCTAACTTTTTAAAAGCAGTGTTAATCCGTGTCTAATCTAATTCTCGAATCGACATACTTGAACACTTCTTTCCTGACACGCTCAATATCTTCGTTAGAGGGCAAAAAATCAATCACCTTTTCCAAAAAACCCCGCTGTCTTATCCTCTCTAACGTCGCAACAAAATTCACATCATAAACCCACGAAAGCATCAGCAGCTTCGCATCGTTAAATGTCTTCATCCTCTCATAATCAATCCGCTCACCCTTCAACAGGTGCTCCACGAATTCCTGCGAGTACCAGGGCTCATCCGGCACCTCCAGCTCAATTTTGAATTGTGCCGGGTCCTCAAGATATCGCGTGTAATAATCAATCACAACCCGATAGATGTCAATCTTGTCTGCATCGCGAATCAACTGACAATACAGAAGCGTTTCGTTATCCAGTTCTTCCGGCAGCTCCTTGTCGCCGTGATGCTTAATCGCCGTCTCGATATACCGCCGTTCGCGCTCATCGACACCGTCGAGGACCTTTTCTTCGCAAATTATCTCCACGCCAAGTGCGGAGTGATTAATGCTGCTGGCATCTCTATAGGTTCGATGTTCCTTGAACTGCCTGAATCGCCCGACGTCATGGAGTAGGCCGATTGCCTCGGCGATTCGCTTCTGATTGTCACTAAGCCCGAGCCTGTCCGTCAGCCACGCCATCTCTGCGCACACCGCCCTGCTGTGCTTATCCTTCAATTCTATATTGGCATTGACGAATTCCTCATCGCCGTAAAAACCCGCCACGTACGAATCGAACCACCTCTTCAGATTGTCTAACTGTCCCTGCTCCATAAGCCTAAAAATCCACCTGTTTGGAAAAATGCTGGTAAAGCATAACAATTTCCGCCGATTTTCCCAACGGATATTCAAAAATTCCCCCAACCAGGTTATAATCCGCCAGATAACCCAAAATTCAAAGGAGATATTATGCCTACAGTAAAAGACGTCATAGTAAAAAAGCCAAGCCCCGAGGAACAAACCAAAGCCAAGACCTGGCCGACGTGGCAATGCCAGCCGAGCGAATTCGACTGGGCCTACACCCAGACCGAAACCTGCCTGATACTTGAAGGCGACGTCACCGTAACCGACGGCCAAAATGAAGTATCATTGGGCCCGGGTGACTGGGTGGTCTTTCCCGTCGATTTGGAATGTACCTGGAAGGTCAAAAAGCCCGTCCGCAAACACTACAACTTCAGTTGAGAAGCGAACAGGCGATAACGCTTTCTAATTCATACCGCTGCCCGATTTGCCGGCCGGCCCGACTTTATACCAGCCGACACTCATTCGGCCGTTAGAACTGCCATCGATAATGTACAACAATCTTCTGTTATAATTTTCATCAAGAGGGTCCG
>CAYSTP010000168.1:0-4691 GCA_964434085.1 uncultured Pirellulales bacterium | reverse complement strand
CAGACGGCTACCTGAAGGTCGGTGTGCCGAACCTGTTTATCGCAAGCTGGATTGAAAACCATTTTATAAACGAATTGAACCAGGCCGCCCGCGACGTTCTGGGCACCAATACAAAGGTCACTTTCGTTGTTGACCCGGAACTGTCGGGCAGGCAGAAGAAGACGCAGCTTGATTACCAGGCTCAACTGGTCGCAAAGACCCAGGACCGCAAGAGTCCGGCGGCGGCAAGGCCGCCGTCGAACGTCAGGCCGCTCAAACTCAGCCTTGACGAGTTCGTCGTAGGGTCGAGCAATGAGCTGGCTTATAACGCGGCACGGGCAGTTGTAAACGACCAGAAGAGCCCGTTTAACCCGCTGTTTATTCACGGAGGATACGGGGTCGGCAAAACGCACCTGGCGCAAGGGATATGTAACGCAGTGGCGCAGCGCCGACCCGGGACTGGGTGGCTTTATCTTTCAGCGGAAGATTTCGCCAATCAGTTTGTGCTGGCCTTGAAGACACGAAAGCTGGAGGCTTTCCGCCGCCGAATGCGGCAAACGGAGTTGCTTGCCATCGACGACATTCACTTCTTGGCCAGCAAACCATCAACGCAGGAGGAGTTCCTGCATACATTCAACGCCATTGACCTGGCAGGCAAGCAGGTCGTCCTGGCGTCCGATGCGCATCCGAAAATGATAGGCCAACTGAGTGATAAGCTCGTCAACCGCTTCATCTCAGGTATGGTCGTTAAGATAAACCCGCCGGACCTGGAGGTCCGCAGGGAAATCTGCCGTCGATACGCGCTCAGGATGAAAAAGCATGTACCCGAAGCGGTCATTAAATATATCGCAGAGCATATCCACACGAACGTCCGCGAGCTCGAAGGGGCGCTTATTAAAGTCATTGCCTATTCGGCCCTTCAGAACAAACATCTCGATTTGCATACGGCCAAAGAGGTCCTCGCCGAGCACCTCTCGCGGACAGACCCTATCGTGCACATATCCGATATCGAATCGAACGTTGCTACGTTCTTCGGCCTGACGCCCGCTGATATACATTCGTCGAAGAAAGACAGGGCAATATCGACCGCGCGGCATTTCAGCATGTACCTCGCCCGCAAGCATACGAATATGTCCAGCCCGGAGATTGGCAGATTCATGGGCGGCAAGAATCACGCTACTGTCCTGCTTGCCTGCAAAAAGGTCGAGGATTTACTCAGCCGCAACGCTGAAATTCGCTGGCAGAGCCCGACGGGAAATAGAATCTCTAAGGCCCGGACCATCATCGGCAAACTCCAGGATTCGATATCATCGAGATGACATAAAATTATTATTGACTACGGATTTACACCGACCTGCGGAATTTATATTATACTGCGGCCGGTAACCGTGTCCGGTTGGTGTTAGTTAGGAGGTCATATTATGAATTACGTTAAATATGCGGTAATCATATTCGCATTGCTTGTTCTGCCCGGCGGATGCAAAAAGGGCGGCAGTCAATCGGAAGAGGACGAGTCATCCGAAGAGCAGGTCAGCCGGGGAGTAATCGAAGAGTATGGCGAGGAGTACCCGGCGGATTACGAATTGGACTTTGAGACCGATACAGAGGGCGGTGCGGAAGAGGCAACTGTGGAACTGGTTGTGCTATCGGACTGGATTGCGCGACAGGCTGAAGAGCAATTGGGTATCTCGGTACGTGACGACGAGATAGCTATGTACGGGATAATCCGCGCTGCGCGAGAGGCCCTGGTGAAGCTGGAAACCCAGGAACAGACGCAGGTAAACGTACCTTTGCTTACAACAGATGATGAAACTGCCAAGGACTTTCAGGTGACTGTAACGCGGCAGATAGTCGAAGAGCTGTCAAACTCCGACAAATAAACATTCCTAATCCGTGGTTCGCACAGACCCTAAATAAAGTCTTGTCGAGAAGGGGGGGTTCTGCTATAAAACTTATCCTTATCGTTAACTGAAACGGTTTTGGGAGAAGTTTATGGCAAGTGCATTAGAGCGTTACGACCCGGAGATTTACGAGCTGATACGGCAGGAGAAAGCCCGTCAGAGCGGAAGTATCCGTTTGATACCTTCGGAGAACTACGTCAGCAGGGCGGTAATGGAGGCCAGCGGCAGCGTCCTGACGAACAAGTATTCGGAAGGCTATCCGGGCAAGCGGTACTACGAAGGCCAGCAGGTAACGGACCTGATAGAGACTACGGCCCGCGAACGCGCCAAGTCCCTGTTCAAGGCCGAGCACGCGAATGTTCAGCCATATTCGGGCTCGGTGGCCAATCTGGCGGCTTATTTGGCCATAGCCGAGCCGGGCGATACGATAATGGGCCTGCTGCTGACGCATGGCGGACACCTGACGCACGGCTGGAAGAATACGATATCGAGCAGGATATTCAACTCGGTGCAGTACCCCCTTAATCCCAAAACCGGCAGACTCGATATGGACCAGATTCGCGATTTGGCGAAAAAACACCGGCCGAAGATTATTGTATCAGGAGCAACTGCATATCCGCGTCAGATTGACTTCGGCGCCTTCGGCGAGATAGCCAAGGATGTCGGCGCGTACCACATAAGCGACATCGCGCACATCGCCGGTTTAGTTGTGGCCGGTATTCACCCAAGCCCCGTCCCCCACGCCGACATTGTATCCACTACTACCCATAAGACGCTTCGCGGTCCCCGTGGGGGTATGCTGCTTTGCCGTGAAGAACTTGCCAAGCAAGTTGACCGCGCGGTGTTTCCCGGCTTACAGGGCGGGCCGCATATGCATACGGTGACGGCGATAGCGGTGGCACTGGCTGAGGCGGATACGCCGGAGTTCGTGGCGTATGCGAAACAGATAGTTAAAAATGCGCGGACACTGGCTGCAAAGCTGCTGGAGTATGGATTTGACCTCGTTTCCGGTGGTACGGATAACCATCTTATCCTGATAGATTTGCGGAATAAGACTGTGCCGGGCAAAAAGGCGGCAAAGGCGCTGGACAGGGCCCGGATTGTGTGCAATTACAACACTGTTCCGGATGACCCGGCGCCGCCGTTTAATCCGAGCGGGCTGCGGATGGGAACGCCGGCAATAACAACGCGAGGAATGAAGGAACCGCAGGCTGAACAGATTGCAGGGTTTATTAAAAGGGTCGTTGAAAATATCGACGATGAGTCGGCAATTGAAGATGTAGGCAAAGAAGTGCTTTTGTTGTGCTCACATTTTCCCGTGCCGGACCACTTTATTGTTCCTAATAAGAACAGTGCAAATTGCCTGCAGTGAGGATAATATTCAATCAGAGAGTATTAGAGATTACAGCAGTTTTTCGAGCCACGGGAACGTTATGAGCAGTTTGTGTTTCATCACAAGGAGGTAGCCATAGTATGTCATTCATATCGGCGCAGACCGTCCTTAGTATTTCCACCGGCCCCGACGCCATGACAGCCAGCCGAATACCCTTTCAGCAATCCAGTTTTCGTGCAGCAGGGCTGTATTGGGCATTTTACGGCAACTACTCAACCCTGAACATAGAATACAAAACTTCTGCAGATGGAGTTACCTGGAGCAGTCCGACCGTCGTTGCCCACTTTGCCAAGTTCGCGGCTGACTGGACTATCAAGTTTGACGGTACTTACCTGCATTATGTACGCAACGAGGCCCCGATGGCTAAGCCCGTCTATCCTTATGAACATCGAGGACTATACTATCGACGCGGTGTTCCAAATTCAGACGGAACTATTACGTGGTCGGCGGCTGAACAACAGATAGGCGACCAGACCGAAGGTTATGGAGATATGACTGTCGGTATAGATTCAAACGGGCGCCCCTGGATTGCCTATATAAGAATGAGTACATTTAGTTCCGCCATCATCAAATCCGACATGAACGACGGCACGTGGGTGACCGCAGCAGGATTCCCGCACGTATTTCCCTGCATCGGGACGGTTTATAAAACAACGGAGGCCCGCCTGGCAGAATTAGAGAATGGGCAGATGTACCATATCGCTACTGCGTGGAGAGAGGAATTTCCCGCAAGAGGATACTTGTGGAACGGAAACAGATGGATAGAGCAGGGCGATATAACGCTTCGCGACGTTGCGGCGACGGTATCGTGTATGGCGTGTCTGAATTGTCTGGGTCTCAATAACGAGGTGCATATAGTTTACACCGCAACGAACAACAAGATTTACCATCGTAAAAGGAACTCTGCAGGCATCTGGACAGAGGAGGTTGAGATAGGCACAACAACTATAGGGGACACCAACGATACTCTGCCCGTGTTTGCTTACGACGAAGCTCATAATCTGTACGTATTGTGGCAGGAATTTGACGACAACAATGTATATATGCGGAGGTGCGTAAACGGTATATGGCACGATACCATTGTTTTGTTTAATGACTCATTTCAAAGGCACTATCCGACTTTAATGGTAGAGCACAGAATCAAAAACAACAGGGTACAGCTTATCTACCAGCGGGCTAACAACGAAGTCATACATGGTCTCTATTCTACTACACTACCGACGGAACGATTATATAGAGAGTCGTTAGTATCTCGTGTATAGAGTTTAGCACATTAAGACGATACGGGATTCGATTGGCTTCAAAGGGAGGGCGGTTTTACTTAGAAGTTTACCCTCAACCCGGCGTAGAATGTCGTGCCCGAGCCGTACGGGAAAGAGTTCGGAGTGCCGGTGTAGGCGAGCGTCGGGGCGTAAGTC
>CAYSTP010000167.1:0-4697 GCA_964434085.1 uncultured Pirellulales bacterium | reverse complement strand
TGGTCGTCAGCGGAATGGGCGAGCTGCACCTTCGCGTCATACTCGAAAAAATGGAGAGCTACTACAAGCTCAAGGTCAATACCAAACAGCCGAAGATTCCGTACCGCGAGACTATCACCACAAAGGCCGAGGGACATTATCGCCACAAAAAACAGACCGGCGGAGCAGGCCAGTTCGGCGAAGTTTATCTGCGCGTCGAACCCGCCGAACGAAATTCCGACCCGCCGTTGCAGTTTAGCTGGGATATCTTTGGCGCCTCTATCCCCGGACAGTATGAACCGGCGGTACTCAAAGGCATAAACGACGTTATGGAAAACGGAGTGGTCGCAGGTTTTAAGATTCAGGACATCAAGGTCTCCGTTTATGACGGCAAGCATCACCCCGTGGATTCCAAGGAAGTTGCTTTCCGAGCAGCCGGCAAAGGCGCCTTCATTGACGCAGTCCAGAAGGCAAAGCCGGTTCTGCTCGAACCAATCGTCAACCTGGAAGTCACTATACCCGCTGAGAATATGGGCGACATTGCAGGCGACCTCGCATCGAGAAGAGGCAGAGTCCTGGGCCAGGAAATGCTCGCCGGAAACATACTCGTCGTCAAGGCCCAGGTGCCTCTGGCTGAGGTCACTCAATACAACAGCCAGCTAAAGTCGGTAACGGGCGGCCGAGGCAGCTATTCAATGTCGCTGAGCCACTATGAGCTGGTCCCCTCCAACGTCCAGGCCCAGATCGTCGCCGCTCACGAAAACCAAAAGCAGCAAACCCAATAGCCTTACGCTCCTTTTTCTTCGTGCCTATGAGTTAAAAAGTTCTGTCGTCCGTTATCTGTCGTCCGCCATCCAGCCCCCGGACCGATTTTCCTTGATTATTCAGCGCCTTTTGAGTATTGGTAATCGTCTGCCACAAAGGCGGATGCGAATGGTTATAGAGGCGACTGGCTATGGCACAGAAAACTGTAAAAGTCGGACTTATCGGATTCGGAACCGTCGGTGCCGGCGTAGCCAAAATCCTGCTGGACAGCGCTGACGCAATCGAATCCAAGATGGGCCTTCGCCTCGAACTGGCCAGGGTCGTCGATATAGATACCAAATCACCGCGCCCGGTCAAACTGCCCGACGGCGTCCTGACCGACGACCTTGACACACTGCTTTCAGACAGTTCGATTGAAATCGGCGTTGAGCTCGTCGGCGGCACCGGCGCAGCCAAGGACATCCAGCTCAAACTGCTCCATGCGGGAAAGGACGTTGTGACAGCAAATAAGGCATTGCTGGCTGAGCACGGCTCAGAGCTTTACGCGGCAGCACATAAAAACGGCAGATGTATAGCGTTCGAGGCGAGCTGCGCAGGAGGAATACCCATCGTATCAGCTTTGCGGACCGGACTGGCGGCGAACAATATCGAGGCGATGTACGGAATTGTGAACGGGACCTGCAACTATATCCTGAGCAATATGGCGTCGAAGGGCAGGGACTTCGGGACCGCTCTGAAAGAGGCGCAGCAGAAAGGATTCGCCGAGGCCGACCCCACCCTCGATATAAGCGGCGGCGACAGCGCCCACAAGCTCGTCATCCTCGCTTCAATCGCCTTCGGCTACGAAATTAAACTCGAAGACGTTTACGTCGAGGGCATCGATTCGATTCCCGGTGATGATTTACGATTCGGCTCCGAGATGGGTTACAAGCTCAAGCTGCTCGCTATCGGCAAGCGCCAGGACAACGGCAAGGTCTCGCTGCGGGTGCATCCATCATTCATCGCCGAGGACCACGAGCTGGCCACTGTCGACGGCAGCTTCAACGCCGTCAGCGTTTTCGGCAGCGCAGTCGGACAGGTAATGTTCTACGGCAGAGGAGCGGGAATGATGCCGACCGCAAGCGCCGTCGTCGCTGATATCATCGACGTCGCTCTGGGCAATTCCGCAAGAACTTTCAAACACCTGAGTCTTAAGCCGAGGTCCGAGGTCGAACCGTTGATTGAGAAAATCGAAAACATCGTCAGCAGATTCTACATCAGGTTCATGGCCAAGGACCAGCCCGGCGTCTTCGCTCAGGTCGGAAAAATTCTCGCCGACAACCAGGTCAGCATCTCCGGCGTCCTGCAGCACGAAGGCCGAGGCGAAGAGAACACCGTACCGCTGGTCATCACCACACACCCGACCCGGCAGGCCAAAATAGATGCCTGTTTGAACGGCCTGCGAAAACTCGACACCGTCATAAACGAACCGGTCTGCATAAGAATCGTGGACATCCCGGAGGACAAGGATTGAGCACTAAGTATGCAATCATAGTCCCCGATGGCGCCGCGGATGAACCGTTAGAGCAGTTCGACGGCCAGACCCCTCTACAGGCCGCTGAAACACCCAATCTCGACCTAATCAGCTCGACCGGAAGACAGGGTTTGGTCAGAACCGTACCGGCCAAACTCGAACCCGGCAGTGACGTGGCTATGATGAGCCTGCTCGGCTATGACCCCACGCGCTACTACACCGGCCGCGCTCCTATCGAAGCCGTAGCGCGTGACATTTCACTCGACCCGGCCGACTGGGTCTTTCGCTGCAATCTGGTAACCATAGTCGATGGCAAAATGAACGACCACAGTGCAGGCCACATCTCAACCAAAGAAGCCACCAAGTTAATTGAAGAGCTAAAGCAGGAACTCGGCAACGAAAAAATCCTCTTTTATTCAGGCGTCAGCTACCGCCATCTTCTCGTCTTCAAAGGTATGGATTTCGACGTTCAGACCTGTCCGCCGCACGACCATCTCGGCACCGCCGTCGACAAAATCCTGCCTCGCGGCAAAGGCGCCGATTTACTGCTCGACCTGATGAGCCGCTCGCAGCAGCATTTCGCAAACCACGATATCAATAAGGTAAGGATGGACCTGAACGAAAACCAGGTCAGCTCAATCTGGCTGTGGGGCCAGGGCAAAAAGGCCGTCATGGACCGCTTCAGCAATCGATTCGGAATCAAAGGCTGCGCGATAACCGCCGTCGATTTGGTCAGGGGTTTAGCTAAGCTCATAGGCTTCGACCTGATTGAAGTACCCGGCGCCACGGGATTCGTTGATACTAATTACCAGGGCAAGGCCGAGGCGGCTATTGAAGCGCTCAAAAAGTACGATATTGTTCTGGTGCATATCGAGGCGCCGGACGAGGCCGGTCATCAGGGCAACGCGCAGATGAAGAAAAAGGCAATCGAACAAATCGATAAGCACATAATCGGCCCGGTCTATGACGCCCTGCAGAAGTATGACGCGTGGCGAATACTCGTAATGCCCGACCACCCTACTCCTGTCAATACCTGCGCCCACTGCGCCGACCCCGTTCCTTTCGCTATGGCCGGGGCCGGCATAACCGGAATACTCAACGCCCCATTCAGTGAAGCCAATGCTGCAAAGAGCGGTTTCAGAATCGAGAACGGCTGCGAGCTGATGGAATATTTCTTGAAAAGCTGACCCGCCCGTGATTATATATTTGCCCGCTCTTGAGGAGTTATTATGGCAATAGTAGTTCAGAAATACGGCGGTACGAGCGTCGCAAACGCCGAGAAAATCCGGCATGCGGCCCGGCGGGTAATTAACGCGCTCGACAGGGGCAATAAAGTCGTCGTTGTGGCATCGGCCCGCGGAAAACAGACCGATGAGCTGATAGCAGACGCGAAGGAATTAAATCCCGAACCGCCTGCACGTGAGATGGACCAGCTTCTGCACACAGGCGAAATCCAGACCGTCTCGCTTTTTGCCATGACGCTACAGGCAATGGGCCGTGACGCGATAAGTTTCACGGGCGGACAGGTACAGATTATAACCGACAACGTCCATTCCAAGGCCCGCATTAAGAGCATCGGTGTTGAGCGAATCCGACGCGAGCTGAACAAAGGCAGGGTCGTCCTCGTCGCCGGCTTCCAGGGCATTGATGAAGACGGCAACGTCACCACGCTCGGCCGAGGCGGCTCGGACACCAGCGCCGTCGCACTTGCCGCCGCCCTCAAAGCCAGACACTGCGAAATATATACCGACGTGGACGGCGTCTATACCACCGACCCGCGAATCTTCAAAGACGCCGTCAAGATGAAACAAATCAGCTACGACGAGATGCTCGAGCTGGCCAGCCTCGGCGCAGGAGTAATGCACACCCGGGCAATCGAGTTCGGCAAAAAATACGATGTCGCAATTCACGTAAGAAGCAGTAGCAGGAAAATTGAAGGTACATTGATAACACATGAGGTCCCCCAAATGGAAGATTTGGTAGTCTCCGGCGCAACGTTGCAGGAAAACATGGCAAAGATAACCTTGGTAGGCGTCGACAACAAACCCGGCAACGCCGCGAAGATATTCTCGAACCTGGCCCGGGAAAAGGTCGTCGTAAATGATATTGTCCAGACCGAGGTCAGCACCGAAAAGGCTAACATATCGTTCACCATCGGCGCCGGCGACCTTCGGGCCGCCAAAAGAGCGGTGGAAAAGATAAAGGACAATGTCCATTGCGAAAGCGTCTTCACCCGCGAGGACATCGCCGAAATTTCCGTCGTCGGCATCGGCATGAGAACGCATTACGGCGTAGCCGACAGGCTGTTTTCATCCCTCGCCAAAGCCAAGGTCAATATCGATTCGATAACTACAAGCGAGATTCGTATAAGCTGCATCGTCGATAAGTCCCAGGGCAAAAAAGCCCTGATTGCAGTCTGCAAGGCCTTCGATTTAGACAA
>CAYSTP010000166.1:0-4717 GCA_964434085.1 uncultured Pirellulales bacterium | reverse complement strand
TATCCAGCTCGATGGTCCGGGCATCCGGCGCCACCTCGGTCAGCTCGATATCTATGCAATCACCCTGGGCAACCTTGTATTGCTTACCGCCTTGTTCGATGACCGCGTACATCATACGACTCCTTGTTTTAATCCGCCAAATTTATTGAGCGGGGTAGTATATGCCCTTGTCCGGCCGCTGTAAAGCAAAATCGGCACAATTTTCTGTATTTAGAGCCTCTGCCACGTTAAAATCACCCCCTCATTGATAGGAGCAACTATGCAGATAGCGATGGTTGGCGACAGAATCGTACCCTACGAAAAGCTCGAACCGATATACCTCGACCGCGCTTTCTATTTCGGCGACGGCGTCTACGAGGTCCTGCGAAGCTACAACGGCAGGATTTTTGCACTCGAGGACCATCTCAAGCGGTTTTCCAACAGTCTGGCCGCTATTGGTATTAAAACCGTCGATATTGATGATGTGCGAAATCGCGTACTGGAGGCGTTCGGCAAAGCAGGCATTGCCGAGGCCAGGATATATTTTCATATTACACGCGGCTCGGCCCCCAGAACTCACACCTGGACCGACAATATCAAACCTAATTTCTTCCTGACGGTTACGACACTGCCCGACGATAGCAAGGCCAAGGCCGAAGGCATTGCCGTCTCAACCTTCCCTGACTGGCGATGGAAGCGATGTGATATCAAATCCCTGAACCTGCTTGCCAATGTCCTTGCCCGCCAGGACGCGGCGAAGAAGGATTGTGATGAAGCAATTCTTGTTGACCAGAACGGTTTAATTACCGAGGGCGCCGGCTCCAGCTTTTTTGCGGTTCTGCAAGAGACGCTTCAAACCGCGCCTCTTACCTCCAACATCCTGCCGTCGATTACACGAGACTACGTGCTGCGGGCGGCGAAGACCATCGACATGCCGGTTATGGAAAAGCCTATAACCCCCGACCAAGCCAAATCAGCGGATGAGCTGTTCATTGCAGTAACCACCAAAGACATCGTTCCAGTGGTTAAATTTGATGACGCTGCTGTTGCAGACGGCAAGCCCGGCCCGCATACCAGGGAACTCATAGAACAGTTCAGAAAATATACACAGTAAGCTGCCAAACCTGTCTGATTAATTTAATATGTGTTACTTGAGGGCTTGGATTGTGTGTCGGCCACTTCCGGCTCCGATTGCCTAACTAATCGGGAAAATACAGCCGTAGAATGACCGCGCATAGCAACATCAGACATACGCCAAAATATTATTGGAAGACTCGCAGTCCAGCCAAGTCAGCATCGGCCATTGATAAAGATGTGTGTATTATTTTACCGCCCCTGCTACGACTGGTTTTCATGCCTAAGATGCAGCGGCCCCGACGGTGCGGCTCTCCCGGCTGTGCTCCACGCGCCTGCATATCACAAACCAGTAATCAGTCAAGTCGTGCATCGTCTGGCTGAATCCTTCAAGATTTGCGGGCTTCTTTATATAACCTGCCGCCTGCAACTGGAAGCTCTCCAGCACGTCCCTGTCCGAATCGGAAGTAGTCAATACCACCACCGGTATTGCATCCAGAATGGGGTCATCCTTAAGCTGTTTGAGCAGGTCCCTGCCGCCCATTCCAGGCATATTCAAATCAAGCAGAATCAGGTCCGGCATCGGACAACCCCGCTCGCCCTGTTTACTTTGTTCAAGATACTCCAAGGCCTCTTCGGCCGAGTTCACTATTTTCAGCTCATTGCCGACTTTATCTCCACTGAAGGCCTGTTTGGTCAGTTTCTGGTCGCCTATGTCATCTTCTATCAGAAGTATCACTACAGCCTTGTATTTATCCATCGGGTTCCCCCTTTCTGTTGGTTCAGTATTTGCGCGTCCTCACCCGGATTCGCATCCGCTGGCGACCAGTTTCACCTCATTCTTAACAAGGGTTGACGTCGCAAACCAGTAATGCACCAGCTTTTGCACAACACGCCGCAACTCTTCCGGACTGGGGCATTTCTGTATATACCCCGCCGCCTTCATCTTGTAGCTGTCCTGTATGTCGCTGGTTGCATCGGAGGTAGAGACTATAACCACCGGTATGCCGGAAAACCTGGGGTCTTGCTTCATGCGCCTGAGAAACTCTTTGCCCCCCATACCGGGCATATTCAAATCGAGAAGAATAAGGTGCGGGCGACGAACATCACTGTCCTGCTGCACGCTACTCTCTAAGTAATCCAGTGCTTCCTCTCCCGTACCGACAATCTCGAGACGACTTCGCAGCTCCTGTTGCGATAGCGCGTAGCGCATAAGTTTTTGGTCACCTGGG
Source organism: uncultured Pirellulales bacterium (assembly GCA_964434085.1). Classification (GTDB taxonomy): domain Bacteria; phylum Planctomycetota; class Phycisphaerae; order Sedimentisphaerales; family Anaerobacaceae; genus JBBABK01. The sequence goes on along the minus strand of CAYSTP010000166.1, from coordinate 2,432 downwards.
TCATCCTCGACCAGTAAAACTACCGAAGTACTTTCCACTTTCATGTTTATCTCCCCAAATCCAAACACGTGCCGCAAACGTTCATTTTACTGACTCTCCCAATTCGCGCCTCGTGCCGACTCAGCCGGCCCGGTACTCACATCCGGCCAGCACGAGATGACTTTGTTCACCAGCTATTACGGGCCGTGACTGATTAACCTCTCTTTTAGCCTATAAGCCATAATCGGCAAGTTATTGGTGCTGCTGAACTAAGGGTTTCCCTAATTTAACGACGAGCTTTAGTGTATTCGCTATTCACTACTTAGACAGGGCCTAAATTGCAGGCGGATTTACAAAAGCGTCCCATAATGTCCGGGTACGCTGTTGTGTCGCACTCACCCGGCGTCCTTGAGCAGCTTATACTCGACGCTGTCAACAAGTGCCTGCCAACTCGCCTCGATTATATTCTCGGAAACCCCGACCGTCCCCCAAATCGACTCGCGGTCGCGAGATTCGATTATTACACGCACCCTCGCTGCCGTCCCCGCCTTGGCATTAACAACCCGCACCTTGTAATCGATAAGCCGAATGTCCTTTATAGCCGGGTAAAAGTTCTCCAACGATTTTCGCAGTGCTGCATCCAGCGCGTTGACCGGGCCGTCACCCTCGGCAACAACATGCTCCGCCACACCATCGACTCTCAGCTTCACGGTAGCCTCGGTCACCAGTTGCCCCTTCGACTCCTGCTCCACCGTAACATGATACTTCTCCAATTCAAAGGCCGGTCTGTATGTCCCCATCACCTTTTTGACAAGCAGGTCAAAACTGGCATCGGCAGCTTCGAACTGATAACCCTCGTTTTCCAGGTGCTGAACCCTTTCGAGAATTTTGTAGGCAAGTTTCTTATCTTCCGCTATCTTGGTCTTCTCGAGCTTGGCCAGCACGTTGCTTCTGCCGCTGAGCTCGGAAACCAGAAATCGACGCTCGTTACCGATTAGTTCGGGATTTATATGCTCATACGTTTGTTTATTCTTGCGAAGTGCGTCCACATGCAGCCCCGCTTTATGTGCGAAGGCGCTTTCTCCAACATAAGGCATATTCATCACCGGTGACAGATTGCATATCTCGAAAATGAATCGTGATGCCTCCGTCAGCGTTTTTATCTTCTCGGCACTTAGCACACTGAGCCCCATTTTGAATGCGAGATTCGGCACAACGGCACAAAGATTGGCATTACCGCACCGTTCTCCCAGTCCGTTCAGGGTTCCCTGCACGTGTACAGCCCCCGCCCGTACCGCAGCCAGCGTATTAGCCGTCGCACAATCACAATCGTTGTGAGTATGTATGCCGACCCTGACGCCGCTGAACTGCTCACACACCGTTTTGGTTATCCGGTACACGTCTTCAGGCATCGTTCCGCCGTTCGTATCACAAAGCGCCAGCACGTCCGCACCGGCCTGGACTGCAGCGGACAAAACCTGCATCGCGTACTCAGCGTTATTTTTGTACGCATCGTAGAAATGCTCGGCGTCAAAGATTACCTCGAGTCCTTTTTTCTTTACATACCCGATGGAATCAGAGCATATATTAAGATTCTCATCGAGACTGCATCGCAGCACATTCTTGACATGGAAGTCCCAGGTCTTACCCACAAGAGTCGCAACCGGCGTATTCGCCGAGAGAACCGCGTGAATCAACGCATCGTCATCGACCTTCGTATTTGCCCGACGAGTACTGCCGAAAGCAACCAGCCTGGCGTTTTTGAAATTTTCTTTCTGCGCCTCCTCGAAGAATTCCATCTCCTTGGGATTCGAGCCGGCATATCCGCCTTCGAGATAATCGACACCCATCTCATCAAGACACCTTGCGATTGCAAGCTTGTCCGCCAGGGAGAAGCTCACCCCTTCGGTCTGCATCCCGTCACGCAGCGTCGTGTCATATAGCTCGATTTTCGTCATCTTCAGATTACCTGTCTTAGAGACTAAAAATGCATTAAACCCTCATTATATCGTCCTTTTAGGACACTGTAAATATCAAAGGACGAGGGATTTTAAGGCAATTGAAGACCTGCGGCACACAACAATGAAACCGAGAGAAAGGTCCCAAAAATGCACCGGACACCTTTAATTTCCCCCTTCAAATTCCACAAACAACCGGGTTATTAACACATCTATCTCATTTAATCTCTATTCAATTGTGAAAGTTTTTTTCAGACGGATATCTTTAGATGAACTGCCGACCTGAATTTCATACTGTCCCGGTTCTGTTTTAAAATCGTTGGTTTCGGTATCGTAAAACGATAATTCAGATGCCGGTATTCTGAATGTGAGTGTCTTATTCTCTCCGGGAGCAAGTGTAATCCTTTGAAACCGTTTTAATTGATTGATAGGTACTTTTACAGATGCATCAATATTATGAACATAAACCTGAGCAACTTCATCACCTTTAATTTT
>CAYSTP010000165.1:1280-4760 GCA_964434085.1 uncultured Pirellulales bacterium | reverse complement strand
TTTGTAATCCGCCTTCGCTAAAGCTTCGGCGGACAAGTCCGCAGTTCCGAAAAGTTGTTAGTCTCAGGTCTCTTGTCCGCGGTCTAATCAAATCAGTAATCTACTGTCGTTAACGCAATACGCACGACGCGCGACGCAATACGAAACGAGTATCCAGCATCAAGAATCTCCACAGGACACCTTACGGTGGAGCATCGAGTTCTCATTTCATATGGACGACGACCTGCACTCTTCGGTTCTGCGACTTTCCGCTGGCGGAGGTATTTGACGCAACAGGCTGACTTGCGCCTCGGCCGCTGGCCTGTATGAGGTCTTCGGGTATTCCTTTCTTGATAAGGTATCTTAGTACGGCAAGCGAGCGCTGGGCGGACAGCTCCCAGTTGTCTGCCCATTTCGATTTTTTGATTGGGTCGGAATCGGTATGGCCGACGACATCTATCTGCATCCCTCCGTACTTGCTCTTGAGGACGTCCGCGATATGGTCGAGCTCAGTAAGAGTCGAGCCTTTGAGCTCTGCCTTGCCGGGTGCAAAGAGGATGGCGTTAGGCAGAGTAACGGTAATCGTCCCTGCCGCGGCGTCGAAGGCCACGTCGTAGCCTTCACCGAAGCCTGTGGCCTCAGCGGGACTCTGGTTGCGCTCTGCGATTTGTCTTTGAAGCTCCTCGATTGTCTGCTGGCCCGTGGCCACTTCACCGGCGAGCTGCTGTTTTTCCGCGCGCTCGCGTTCGAGCAGGCCTTTCATGTTCTGGTACTCGACGTTGAGTGCCTCGTATTTTTTCTTCCAGTTGGTGCATCCTGACAACAGGAGCATCAACACCACGGCGATAAGTACAGGTACGAGAGTGTGTCTTTTACGGGCGGTCTGCATTTTGAGCCTCCTTTGTCTGTTCGGGCTCCCCAAACGCTTCTTACAGCGTCTGGGCTGCCCATATTATTGTTAATCCGTTAATGCCAGCCAAGCACCCAGGCCAGATAGCCGTAGATGCGATTGTGTGCAATAATAGCAACAAAAATGCCTAATGACAAGAAGGGGCCGTAAGGAATTTGTCGAGTTTTTTTGAAAAACATTTGCACCAGTGCCCAGGCAAGCCCGAAGAACGGGGCAACGAAAAAAGCCACCGTAATCGGCAGCGGGCCGATACAGGCCCCCGCGGCGCCCATAAGATGAACATCACCAAGCCCCATCGCTTCCTTGCCAAAGCCGAGAGTGCCAAGGATACGGGTGGCCCAGACGACGGCGCAGCCGATAAAGTACGCGAAAATGCTGCCGAAAAGTCCTGCGACTATGGGCCTTTGTGTGAAATTAAGCCAGAAAGCGTGAATTGTCTTGATTTTCCCGGCGATCTGTCCTTGCTGCTCAACGCCTTGCGCTTTTGTCAGCCAGAAGACAACAATGGCACAGGCAACGATGGGAGTTAGAAAAAGAAGCTCACGAAGGACTTCGAGGCGATGGTTGATTCGTCGCTTGTCACTCGTCGCTTGTCGCTCGGTTTCACTGCTGCCCCCTGCCTTCTGTCCTCCGTCCTCTGTTGTCTCTTCGGGGAAGTCGTAACTTCGCTTTAGCAGGCCGGTTACGAGCAGCAGCCATGATATGCCCAAACCGACGGCGGCGCCGAGGGCCAGTGCGGCGGTTCCGGCTGAGGCGTACGGCAAAAGGTGATAGCCGCGGATGAGCTTGTAATCTATAAAAAGAGGGGCTAAGGCGGAGCCTATTATGCCAACAGCGGTGATGAACCAGCAGACCCAAAGGGGTATTATCCACAGTTCAAGGTCGATGGCGGACGCTGCGATTAGGGCGGAAAGGAGGATAATAGTAACCAGGTAGAGCAGCCAGCCGCCCGATAAAAAGGCGGGGACGCCGGCGAGGAGGTATGAGCGGAAGAATAAATAATACGTGAAGACAAATACCAGGCCGGTGAGCAGTTCGATGATGAAATACCTCGGCGAGATGGGGGCCTTGCAGTAGCGGCACTTTCGGCCTAATATCAGGTATGAGATAAGGGGAATATTGTCGTAAAAGCGGATGTGTTTGCCGCAGGCCGGACAGGCCGAAGGCGGTCTGACGATAGATTTTTCACGGGGCAGGCGGTAAATAACGACGTTGAGAAAGCTGCCGACACAGCAGCCGAACGCGAATGTAAATGTAATCCAAAACCAGTCCGGTATTACCATATAGCATCCCTGCAATTAATCTATGATGATTTTATACGAATCGGACGTTAGTGGCAACTATGAATAATCAGCTTCAAAGAAACAAAGATAGAAAAAATATTTCTAGTCGTTTCGACTAGTCAAAACGACCATGAGCTTTGTATTGACTAGGTGTTTTTGCTCTGATGGGTCGAAAAGTTGTAAGGATGGTAATGGGACTTGAGGATTAAAGGCTGACGTTGAGAAAACTGCCGATACAGCAGCCGAACGCGAATGTAAATGTAATCCAAAACCAGTCCGGTAGTATCACGATACCTCCTTGTATTCTACCTGAATAGGACAGCTACGATTTTATAGCAATTATGGGAAATATCAACCAGTTTATTCGTAATGCGGAGGTATGTTTAGCGTATAGCGTACAGCGGATAGGGGATAGGAAAGATTAACGACTTATTGAAACCACGAATTACACTAATTATATTTAACCGCGGATTACGCGGATTTTACGGATTACAGAAATTGGGGGAAAAAGCAACTACGGATTTTAGTCGCTGATTACGCGGATTACGCAGTTGATACTATTGTTAGGTTTGATTATCCATCATACTGAAGTCATCACTACCTGAATCTTGAATCCAGTACTTGAAATAAAGCTCATCTATTGGGTCTTCGCGAGAATCGTCTTTAATATCCAAAATTTGCAAAGCAGCATAAATTCCATTGGTGTTTTGCAAAATAACAAACCTTCCTATTTCTGGATTTCGTGAACTTGATGTATAGTCAAAAGAGCTAACCTTCCTCAGTGATCTCAATGTTGCCTCTTTTGGCGCCAACGCGATTCCTCTGATATCGGCAGACCATGCGTGGCAATAAATTGATGTATTGTCTGCTTTGCTCCAATGGGTAGTAAATCCAAAGAGCCCATCACCGATTTTGAAATATCCATCATTATTTGAATAATTAAATCTTGCTTCCCCACGTAAAGCTGGATTTTTAGGTGGTGGTACAGCATTTGCTTTGATTTCGTATGGATTTTTGCCCAATTTTATCGCAACTAATATAGCTACTGCCGCTGGAGATTTTGTTCTTAAATCTATATATTTGGTTGTCGGTAAAAGTCCAGGAATCTCAGTATCGTCAAATCTTGCCGGCAGTATATATTCATAACTTTCTTCAAGCGCCCTTGATTGAGCTGCAGCCCTTTCGTGTTTTGCCCATAGCTTGTCTCGATAGTGCCTTGAAATAAACATTAAAATATACTTTGCTTTATTCCGGTATATCTCGGCCAGATGGACATACAAATCCTTGCCCCATAGATTCTCTTCTTCA
>CAYSTP010000165.1:0-1270 GCA_964434085.1 uncultured Pirellulales bacterium | reverse complement strand
AATCCTCGCTTTTTTAGATTAAGAATGTATTTTATCTCTTCTTCATAAGAATCATAGAAAACAGAAATTCCGCGCGCCTTTACTTGCTCTGCAACCTTTTCTACATACGCCCTATCTTCTCCAGCAAATGAAAACGCTATGTCATACTCTTTCGTCATACTTTCATTTTCCGCGCTGTTAAAATAGGGACATTAACTAGCTTTTGCGACTCTGTATTATGTAAGGTCCAGATTCTTCAACATATCTAAAAACTTTATTTCCCTCTTTTAACACCCAGATCCACCAATCATCAAGCTCAGTTCTTATAAAATATATTTCATCCGGATTTTCTGACCTTTTATTAAGTACATCTTGGACCGATGTTGCTACAGAAATATAGTTCCCTAAGGAAAGATCATTTAACTCCAACAGAAGCACTGTGACATCATCATCTGTTTTCGCTGAAATGAGCTTAGGGCACTTACTTTCAAATGCACTTTTAATCCTTTTTGTCCTTTTGTCATCTAAATCAGGCGGGCAATTCAAGAATAATCTTAGTTTACCTTTTTCCCCTGGCCATCTATAAAGGGCTACTTTAAATGGAACATTGTCGGGTTTAGCCTCTTTAAAATGATAGGGTGCAGTATCTGGCGAACCTTCTTTTAATTGAGGAGCTATCTCTTTAATCCAAGCAACTAATGCTTCTTGGATTTCTTTCGTATTCTTTGCGCCTTTGGTTGAACCAACATCAAGACCAAGCTCATAATTTCCAGACAATTCCTTTTCCAAGATTGTTTCTAACGGTTTCAGAAGCTTTCTTATTCGTGCAAAATCTTCTCTTTGTTCGGGATAACTTTCGATTATTGTATGTTCCATTAAAATATTGCCATTGTCGTACTCTGCAAAAACATCTACCGAAGGCTTGTTTCGTTCATGTTCGTCAGGAAATATAATGCTATGAAAATTAATTTTTTTTCTTTTCCCCATAAAATCTATGACACATTTACATACCTTTTTTTCATGTTTATCCTTCATTAGACCTCTCTAATTAATAAATGCTTATGTATATCCTTCCAATTCTTCTTTCATTTTCCGCAAGGGTAATTTTGTCCGCAATTTTGCATTTTTACTTTTGACTTTTAATCTGAATTATTATCTCTCCAATTTTGGTCAAAGCAAGGAAAAACCGGAGGACAGATGACGGATGGCAGAGGACGGAAGACAGGGTTTAGGATTCTTGATGCTGGATGCTGGATTCTCGAAATGGATTCCTGCTTTCGCAGGAATGACA
>CAYSTP010000164.1:0-4893 GCA_964434085.1 uncultured Pirellulales bacterium | reverse complement strand
CTTTTATGTCTTGATGATATGTTCGTGGTCAAAGATATGGTCCTTACAGTAGCACTGGACCGGCCTGCACTGGCCGCAATATCGGAATTCTGCGCCAGGATGTGATTTGTCGGTCTTTCCGCAAACCATGCACCGATGAAAGGGTTTATTCTCCTGGACTATTCGTTGCGCTTGTAGCGTCATCCGTCGTCGTCCGGACTTTATCTTAACGATGATGTCGCGGCCGAAGAACAGAAGGTAATTCGCAACCGAGGCCAGTATTGTAAGACGTGTTGTCCATCCGCCGAGCACGAATCCGAGGAAATAGAATACCCAGGTGACAAGAGCAAGCCACTTGACTTTTACGGGAAGCAGGAAGAACAGATATAGCACGAAATCCGGGTAGAGAAAGGCAAAGGCCAGAAATACCGACCCGCCGATATACGCGTTGGTCATCGGCATATCAGGCGTGATAAACGAAACACCCACGGTCGCCGCGTATGCTATCAAAAGAAAGATATTGTACCGAAATACCCCCCAGTGATTCTCCAGTGCCGTGCCCATCAGGTAGAACAGGTACCACGCGAAGAAGGCAAATATGGCATTCCACTCAGGCGGGACGAAGGGAAAGGTAAACAGCCGCCATACCTGCCCTTCGAGGACCCTGCCGGCAATCAGCAGGATTATCTCAAGGTCGATTCTGTTAGTTACCCACAAAAAATAGAAGATGGCCTGGCCAGCGATTATATACAGCGTCACGTGGGGCAGTGAAAAACGGCCGAGCTTCTTTTCGAACTTGTCCAGCAGACTCATCAGTCACTAAAGCCGGATATGCCGGCTTCTCCAAAGCAGTGTACGAACAGGATTATCAGGTAAAGAAGCGCCTCTCGCTTTATGCACACGGGACCAACCGTCCGCATTGTAAATCTAAGTTAAATCTTATTGGGGACAATCGAAATGTAAAGCTGTTTTTTTCTGGCCTATGGACCGTTTAGCGATTAAATTAAAACCACTGTTTCAAGGAATGATTTTGAAATCAGGATTGTCGAGGAGATTATGGCTAATAATACAATAACAGCGCCTCGTGGTTTTTTAGCTGCCGGGCTGCATTGCGGAATAAAGGAATCCCGTAAATTTGATTTGGGTTTGATTGTCTGCCCGGCCGGCGCTGCAGCAGCCGCGGTTTTTACAACCAATAAAATTTTCGCAGCACCGGTGGCGATAAGCAAGCGGCACCTCAAAAGCAGGGCCATGTATGGTATTGTCGTCAACTCCGGCAACGCCAACGCCTGCACAGGCCGAAAAGGCATGGCAGACGCCGTCAAAATGTGTCAGGCAGCGGCAAGCCAATTACAAGTTGACCCTCACCAGATTCTTGTGGCCTCGACCGGCATCATCGGCCATGCCCTGCCGATAGCCGAAATCACCGGTGGAATTAAAATCGCTGCAGCAAGACTTTCATCTTCAGCCGGCGCCGGACTAAATTTCGCCAAAGCGATAATGACCACCGACACAAAACCAAAACAGGCCGTCAGGCGATTGAAAATATCCGGCAAAAAGATAACTATCGCCGCAGCCGTAAAAGGCGCAGGGATGATAGGGCCGAATATGGCAACGACACTCTGCTTCATCACCACAGATGCGGCTATCAGCAAGCCGCTATTGCAAAAGGCCCTGAAAGACGCCATCGACAATTCGCTTAATAAGCTGACCGTCGATGGCTGGCAGAGCACCAATGATACGGCAATAATACTTGCATCCGGCCTTGCCGAAAATGCGACTATTACTGAGCGGGATGCGCGCTATAAGAAATTCGCTGCCGTGCTGGCCGATTTGTGCGACGACTTGGCCCGCCGGATGGCCGCTGACGCCGAAGGCGCAACCAGGCTGTTCAAAGTCGTGGTCAATGGCGCAGCGACCAAAGCCGAAGCGCAGAAATGTGCCCGCTCAATCGCTGACTATGATTTGGTCAAATGCGCTATCCACGGCGGCGACCCGAACTGGGGAAGAATCATCTGCGCCGCCGGAAGCTGCGATGTAAAATTAAATCCTCGCAAATTAACCTGTAAGATTGGCGGCGTGACGGTCTTTCGCAGCGGCCGGCCCGTTAAGTTCAATCCGAAAGCGGTCAGTAAGATTATCGCAGCAAAGGAACATATCATTACAATCGGTCTCGGCGTAGGAAAGGCACGCGATTTCTGCTACGGCTGCGATCTGAGCAGGGAGTACGTCACAATTAACGCCGATTATCACACTTAGCGCTGTTGACTGCGTTTTGAAATCTGCTTAAGCTGCTTTTTCTCTCGGCGGGTAAGTGAGCTAATCCCGGATTTGGAGACCTTATCCAATAATCGGTTCATAGTTTCTTCGGTCTTTTGGCTGTTCGGCCGGCTGCGATTTTTGACTTTTTCCCAGGTATTCTTAATTCTTTCGTAACCGCCCTGTGCTGAATAAAGCGGGTACAGATACAAAGATACAAACAATACCGCCGCCAGACCCATCACCACGGGGTAAAGAACGGGATTCTGTCTTACTATATAAGGATACATTACGGTCGTGACAACAAGGCCGATGATTGCGCCGCCCAGATGCGCATCGTGTCCGATATTGCCTATCTGTCCCCTTAAGCCGAAATATGAGACCGCCAGGAAAAGCACCGCAAAGATATATGCGGGTATCGGAAATGGAATGAAAAACATATAGACGCTCGAACCGGGCAGCAGAAAGATGCACGCAAATATTATACCGCAAACACCGCCCGAAGCCCCGAGCGCGCGGTACTCGTGGTTTCTGTGAAGAACGAGGGATAGAAGATTGCCGCCTACAATCGAGATGAAGTATATCAGCAGAAACTGAGTTGGCCCGAAGACTTGTTCGACCGCACCGCCGAACGAATACAGACTGTACATATTGAAAATCAGGTGCATCCAGCTTCCGTGTAAAAATGCGCTGCTGATTATGCGGTAGTATTGTTTGTTCCGGAGAATGCTCTGTGCGTCGAACAGCCAGCGGTCGGTAAATCCCGGCCGCGTGAAGCCGAGATACGAGCAGACCGCCGTTACGATGATTACGGCCAAATTGAATGGCGCCGTTGGCTGCATAGCACTTTCCCGATGTACGTCGGGACATATTAAGATTTGCTACAGTTCTTATCAAGCTCTTATGCCGAAAGTTGCAAGTGGCCGATAAAGCAGATAGAAGCAGGAAGAGACGCTTCGGGCACAAAATGCTTGAAGTCGCAGCCTTTTCGATTAGACTGCTATCTTTTATCTGTCCGCAATCTGCGGGCATCAAATGCTATTGCTAAGGAGTTGTCAAAATGAACAGAAGCAGAATGTTGGTCGGGTCAATACTGTTATTTATCGCTCTGGCGGCATCGTCTCCGGCCGGCCAGGAGCTTACTGCGGGCGCCGGGCAGGTTGCCGGCGAATCCGGGCAACAGAGTAGTATCCCGTGGTTGTGGTGGGTAGCGCCGCTCGGCTCGCTGTTGGGCCTGGTTGTTGCATACTTTTTCTACAAGTCAATGACGGCCTCTGAAAAGGGCAATGAGAAGATGGAGGCCATCGCCTCTTATGTTCGCGAAGGGGCATACGCCTACCTGTTCCGGCAGTATAAGGTGGTTGCTTTTGTATTCCTGGTTTTGTTCTTGATTTTTGTATTCCTGGCATATTACGGCATTCAGAACCCGTTCGTGCCCGTGGCCTTTGTCACCGCAGGTTTCTTCAGCGCGTTGTCGGGCTTTTTCGGAATGAAGTCCGCCACGATGGCGTCGAGCAGGACCGCCCAGGGCGCGATTCACAGCCTGAACAGGGCGCTGCAGGTTGCTTTTCGTTCCGGCGCCGTGATGGGTCTTGTGGTTGTCAGCTTCGGGCTGCTGAATATTGCGCTGTGGTACTGGATACTGGACCGGCTGGTTTATACGCCTGAGCATATGCAAAACGGCCTGGTCCTGTGGGGGCTGACTTTAGTCAGGGCCGGTATGGACCCCGCCCACAAGCTCTCGGAAATTACGACGACAATGATTACTTTCGGTATGGGTGCTTCCACTCAGGCGCTCTTTGCCCGTGTCGGCGGCGGGATTTATACCAAGGCAGCCGACGTCGGGGCCGATTTGGTCGGCAAGGTCGAAGCCGGTATTCCTGAAGACGACCCCCGCAACCCGGCTACCATCGCCGACAACGTAGGTGATAACGTCGGTGACGTGGCGGGAATGGGCGCGGACCTCTTTGAAAGTTACGTCGGCTCGATTCTCGCTACCGCCGCCCTCGGTGCGGCGTTATCAGTAAATATACTCGCTGCAAAAGGAATAGACCCGCTCAAGGCGGTACTCGCTCCGTCGGTGGTGGCCGGGGTCGGAACCTTGATTTCCATATTCGGAATTATGCTCGTCAGGTGTAAAGAAGACGCCTCGCAGAAAAATCTTCTGCGTGCGCTGCTTATGGGCACATTATCAAGCTCGGTCCTCGTCGTAGTCGCGATGGCCGCTCTCGCCTGGGCCGGCTGGATAACGTGGGGCATCTTCGGGTCGGTTGTGGCTGGTTTGACTGCGGGGGTGCTGATAGGACAGTTCACCGAATATTATACCTCCGATGAATACAAGCCGACGCGTGAGATTGCCGAGGCGGCAAGGCTGGGCACCGGGACACTCCTGATTACGGGTTTTGCCAATGGAATGATGTCGTCGGGACTGCCGGTTGTGACAATAGCGATTTGTGTCATCGCGGCTTATGCGCTCGCGGGCGGATTCACGGATATGGCCCTGGGATTATACGGCATCGGCTTTGCGGCGGTAGGTATGTTATCGACACTGGGCGTTACGCTTTCAACCGATACTTACGGCCCGATTGCCGACAACGCAGGCGGCAACGCCGAGATGTCGGAGCTTGGGCCTGAGGTTCGCAAAAAGACCGACGC
>CAYSTP010000163.1:0-4921 GCA_964434085.1 uncultured Pirellulales bacterium | reverse complement strand
CATTTCGACGGTTATTACGACCAGGGCCGTGACCCTGCCAATACCAAGTATCTGCTTCGGCCTGGCGTTGACCTCGGCGAACGCATAAAATCGATTGATAAAGAAAAGGGTCTGGCTGAGGTGAAGGAGTTTCTTGCCGGCTCGATGGCAGGGCGGGAGATGCTTGTGTGTTTCTGGTGTCTCGGTCCGACGGATTCGGATTTCAGTATTGCCTGCGTGCAGATAACCGATTCGCCTTATGTAGCGCACAGTGAGTCGATTCTGTACCGGCCAGGTTATGAGCAGTTCAAAAAAATCGGCGGCTCGGAGGATTTTTTCAGGTTCCTGCACAGCGAAGGCGAGCTGGAGGGCTTCGTCAGCAAAAACATCGACAAGCGGCGGGTCTATATCGACCTCGATGAGGATATCGTTTACAGCACCAACACACAGTACGGCGGTAATACGATAGGCTTAAAGAAACTCGCACTTCGGTTAGCGATTCAAAAGGGAGACCGGCAAGGCTGGCTGGCTGAGCACATGTTCGTTATGGGCGTGCACGGACCCGGCGGCAGGGTGACATACTTTACCGGCGCGTTTCCATCGGCCTGCGGCAAGACATCAACGTCGATGCTGCCGGGCCAGACGATTGTCGGCGACGATATTGCGTACCTGCGAGAGATGGACGGCGAGATTAGATGCGTCAACGTTGAGCAGGGGATATTCGGGATTATTCGCGATGTCAACTCCGAGGATGACCCGATTATCTACAAGGCTATTACCACGCCGGGCGAAGTGATATTCGGCAACGTGCTGGTGACCGACAACGGCAGGCCGCACTGGCTGGGTATGGGCTGCGAGCCGCCGAAGGAAGGAACCAACTACGCAGGCAAATATAAAGAAGGAATGGTCGGGCCGGACGGCAAGAAGGTAACGCCCTCACACAAGAACGCCCGCTACACTGTGCGAATCGGTGATTTGGAGAACAAGGACCCGCTGATGGACGACCCTGACGGTGTGCCCGTCGGCGGGATACTGTACGGCGGGCGGGACAGCGATACATGGGCGCCGGTCGAAGAAGCCTACAACTGGACCGAGGGCATAATCATAAAAGGCGCATCAATCGAATCGGAAACTACCGCCGCGGCTATCGGCGCCGAGGGCGTCCGCAAATTCGATTTAATGAGCAACCTTTCGTTCGTGTCGATTCCCTTAGGCAAATATATTGCGAACAATCTGGATATTGCCAAAGGCGTTAAAAGACCGCCGCTGATTTTCTCGGTCAATTACTTTCTCAAAGATAAAAACGGCAAGTACCTGAACGGCATGGCTGATAAATTAGTCTGGGTGCTCTGGGCGGAGATGCGGGTCAATGGCGACGTGAAGGGAATCGAAACGCCGACCGGAATCATCCCCAGGTATGAGGACCTGATAAAGCTATTTAAGAAATACCCCGGCAGGGATTACAGCCAGGCTGATTACGTAAAGCAGTTTACTATCAGGATTCCGGAGAACCTTGCCAAGCTTGACCGCGTAGGCGCGATTTACCGCGACAAGGTCCCGGACACACCGCAGATTGTGTTCGACACGTTCGATAAGGTGCGCAGGCGGCTCGAAGCTGCGAAGGAAAAACACGGCGAGTACATTTCACCGTTCGACTTGACAAGCGTATAAAGAAAGACAAAGCACATTCGCATTCATTAGGCGAAAGTACCTTTATTAGCAGAGGGACTTATTACGAACAAAAAGACTCGAACCTTCTTGAGACTGGTTGTCTCGCTGGGTGTGACATTCATTGCTGCAGGTATCGGTTCACTCGGCATGGCTGGTGAGGGTACGCGGCAGTGGTATGAGCAACTCAACAAGCCCTTCTTCCAGCCGCCCGATTGGCTGTTCGGACCGGTATGGATGGTACTTTACACGCTGATGGCCGTAGCAGCTTTTTTAGTCTGGCAAAAAGGCCTTGAGAAAAAAGCCGTTCGAACCGCGCTTGTATTCTTTGCAATACAGCTAATTTTGAACGCCTTGTGGACGTTTATTTTTTTCGATCTTGGCAGCATACTCGGCGGACTCATTGAAATCGTCCTGCTCTTGGCGGCAATAACCGTCACTATCATTCAATTCAAAAAAGTGTCATCGCTCGCTGCAATATTGATGCTGCCTTACCTTGCCTGGGTTGGCCTTGCGACCCTGCTTACCGCCTTTCTCTTTGCACTCAACCACTGACTCAACGACGCCCCTCTAAAAAAGAAAAAGATGCGATGGCAATTAACCGTCGCACCTTCCTGATTTATACTTTAGTTAAAAAGCATCATCCGTTCACTACCGCGGCCTGCGCCGCAGCGAGTCTGGCAATCGGCACTCTAAACGGCGAGCAGGAGACATAATTAAGGCCGGTCCGGTGACAGAAGTCGATACTGCTGGGCTCGCCGCCGTGCTCGCCGCAGATGCCGACCTTTAGATTCTTCCTTGTCCTGCGGCCGAGGCACGTGCCCATCTCAACAAGCTTACCGACGCCGGCCTGGTCCAGCTTCTGGAACGGGTCGGCCTTGTAGATGCCCTTGGCGACGTATTCACCGAGGAACTTGCCGGCGTCGTCGCGCGAAAAGCCCATCGCCATTTGCGTAAGGTCGTTGGTGCCGAAGCTGAAGAACTCGGCTTCGGCTGCTATTTCATCGGCGGTCAGCGCGGCCCTGGGTACTTCAATCATTGTCCCGACCATATACTTTATTTTGCTCTTTCGCTGCTTAAAGACCTGGTCGATTTCATCGACCACTTCGTTCTTGACGTATTTAAGCTCATCGATGGAGCCGACCAGCGGAATCATAATCTCAGGCAAAACCGTCTTTCCACCCTTACGCACATTCAGTGCCGCTTCGATAATCGCGCGGGCCTGCATACGATAAATCGCCGGGTAGCTCACGGCCAGCCGGCAGCCGCGATGGCCAAGCATCGGGTTGAACTCGTGTAACTGTTCGACCATCTGTTTTACTCTGGCGGGTTTGACGCCGAGCCACCTGGCTGTTTCGGCCTGGGTCCGGTCATCCTGCGGCAGGAACTCATGCAGCGGCGGGTCGAGCAGTCTGATAGTCACCGGCAGTCCCGTCATCGCCTTGAAGATGCCCTCGAAGTCTTTTCGCTGATAGGGCAGCAGTTTTTTCAGGGCGCCTTCGAATTGCCTTTTGGCGGCTGCGTATTCTTCCTCGACTCGCTTTTTCTCCTGCGCTGTCTGCGCCGCACCGAGGGCTTTGAGCATATCGGCGTAATCATCCGCCGCCAGAATCATCTGGCGTACCGGCCAAATCCTTTCGCCCTCGAAGAACATGTGCTCGGTCCGGCAAAGTCCTATCCCTTCGGCGCCGAAATCTCTTGCACGCTTCGAATCGCCGGGCGTGTCTGCATTCGTACGAACACCAAGCCTGCGAACATTGTCGCATATCTTCAGAAAATCACCGAATGAGCCGCTGAGTGTTGGTTCTACCGTCGCCAGTTGCCCTTTCATCACCTCGCCGGTCGAACCGTCGATACTAATCCAGTCACCTTCCCTGATGGTCAGCTTGTCGACGGTCATTTTCTTTGTCTTGTAATTGATGTTCAATTCACCTACGCCGGCGACACAGCATTTACCCATCCCGCGCGCCACCACTGCCGCGTGAGAAGTCATTCCGCCGCGGGCAGTCAGGATACCAACGGCCGCATCCATACCTCCGATATCTTCCGGGCTGGTTTCAATTCTTGTAAGTATTACTTTTTTACCGTCGGTCTTCCATGCCTCCGCAGTTTCGGCATCGAAGACCACCTGTCCGACGCCGGCGCCCGGTGAAGCGGGTAAACCCTTTGCGAATACACTGCGTGCGGCTTTAGGGTCAAAGTGTGGATGCAATAACCGGTCAAGCTGTTCCGGCTCGACTCGCATAACAGCCTGCTTTTTATTGATAAGCCCTTCCTTTACCATATCGACGGCAATTTTGACTGCGGCCTCGGCCGTGCGCTTGCCCGTTCTTGTCTGCAGGATGTAGAGCTTGCGTTCCTGGATGGTGAACTCCATATCCTGCACATCTCTGTAATGCTTTTCAAGCTTGGTCATAAAGCCGGTCAATTCTTTGTAAGCTTTCGGCATGACCTTGTTGAGCTTCTTCAATTCGATTGGCGTGCGGATACCTGCGACGACGTCTTCGCCCTGAGCGTTCATCAGGAACTCGCCGTAGAATTCCTTCTTGCCCGTACTCGGGTTGCGGGTAAAGCAAACGCCGGTGCCGCAGTCTTCGCCCATGTTTCCGAATACCATGGCCTGGACATTGACGGCCGTACCCAACAGGCCTGTAATCTTATTCAATTCGCGATACTTGACGGCCCTGGCGCCCATCCACGAACGAATGACGGCGTTGATGGAGTGAGTCAACTGCTGCTTTCCGTCCTGCGGGAAGAGTTTGCCGACGTGCTTTTTATAAACAGCCTTGTACTTTTCGACAACGTCTTTCAACTGCTCAGCATTAAGCTCGTTATCTAACTTCACTCCAACCTTCTGCTTGGCTTTGTGGATAACTTCTTCAAAGTAGTCGTGGTCACAGCCCATCACTACATCGCCGAACATATCAATAAAGCGGCGATAGATATCGTAGGCGAATCGCGGGTTGCCGGTCTTTTTGATAATACCTTCGATAACCTTATCATTGAGGCCCAGGTTCAAAACTGTGTTCATCATACCGGGCATCGAAATTGCGGCGCCGCTTCGCACCGATACCAGCAGTGGCCGGTCGGAGTCGCCGAGCCTGGCGTTCATAGCCTTTTCAAGCCTGGCGATATTTTTGTCAATCTCCCGGGCCAGACCCTTAGGCCATTTGCCGCCGGATTTGTAATAGTCGTCGCAGACCTTAGTAGCGATGGTAAAACCCGGCGGGACCGGGATGCCGATGCTCGTCATTTCCGCGAGGTTGGCTCCCTT
>CAYSTP010000162.1:0-4923 GCA_964434085.1 uncultured Pirellulales bacterium | reverse complement strand
TTCTCCCTGCCGGTCGCAGTCAACCGACCTGGCGTCGCTGGAAGACGGCCACGGCGAGCGAGAGTATGCCGGTGGTGTAACACAGGGCGTAAAGGCCGCTGATAATGATGTATTTGCCGGGTATCGTGCTGCCTTCGTAAATGGCATCGCTTACCCAGAAGACCTGAAGATTGGGCACGATATGGTAAGCGATATTGGCCAGGATGTGGCTGTCGGCAAACCTGCCGAATGTGTAGTCACTGATAAGGCCGAGCAGGAACAGGCCTATACAGCCAGCCAGTGTGACGACAATATTGAACCGTGACGACAGCGCCACCGCCAGCGCTACTATGACCATCGCCCCCAGAAACAGCAGTACAGCGGCGTAAATATCCATCAGGGCAATCGCGTTTCTTGACGGGTTGAACCGCCAGTTGCGGTCAAAAAAGGCTAAAAACACAATCCCTACCGTCGCAAAAAGCGCCGCCAGCACGATTGCCGTCGAGGAAAACTTCCAGTCGTAAAAGTAGTTAAAAAAAGCAGTTATCAAAATCGACAGCAGAAGGACCGCCGCCGCGGTCGTTATTACAGACCAGTCATGTGTGTCATTGACGGTTTCCATCACCCCATGCCTAATGGCCATCAGAAGGGCTATTGTGCACAAATAATGGGCCAGGCCTACCGCCCCGGCCACCCCCAGAAACTTGGCCAAAATGAATATCGGACGCTGCACCGGTTTGGTTACGACGGTCGTGATGGTTTTATTGTCTATCTCCTCGGCCACCGCACCGGAAGCGGCAAATATTGAGACGAACAAGCTCGTTATAAAAAGCGTAGATAAACCTATTTCCCGCAAAAACTTATTGTCGTCGCCCAGGGAATACATCGTCAAAGTAGGTATTAA
The DNA here is from genome assembly GCA_964434085.1 of uncultured Pirellulales bacterium. Taxonomy (GTDB): domain Bacteria; phylum Planctomycetota; class Phycisphaerae; order Sedimentisphaerales; family Anaerobacaceae; genus JBBABK01. The sequence continues at coordinate 4,040 of CAYSTP010000162.1, read as the reverse complement.
GACAAACAGTATCAGCGACGTGACAATAATGACGGCATAGACCGGCTGTCGCAGCGTTTCGGTAAACGTGTTGGCGGTAATTGTCAGCAGCTTTTGCATTTTGGGCGTAAATGGTGTTACAGGGTTTTCCACTTTGCGATTTTTCGCAAAACAGGGCCCTTCACATACAAAACCAATATTGTTATATTACACCGTCTTGACTTTGTAAAGCCATTAGGGCGGGCAACTTGTTAATACAGGCTTGGCATTCGATTTGTTCTGATAACAGGAGTTTTTTATAGATGGCATTATCGTCGAACCGGGCCAGGAACCTATCAGCCGCATTACTGACAGTCGGCACCTTTTTCTTCATCATTACCCTGGTTCTGGGCACATGGAGCGGCTTTTTCGCCGTTAGCTCTATCGGGTTTTACCTGCTCACAACGGCGCTTATCTGCTTCGTGCTGCTGATTCAGTTTCATCTGAGAACTCTTGCCGAGCAGGAGAAACTCGATACGAGCCGGCTGGCCTCCGACAACAAAACAGACACTATCTTCGCCGAGCAGGCAAGGCAGCCGGGGCTGTTTGCAGTCGCTCAGAAGCGCCTAACCATACTGGAGAAATGGTTCATACCTATCCTGGCGGCGATAATCGCAGCTTACCAGGTCGGCATAGGTATTATTCTGCTGTACTCACTGAGAAGCCCTCTTTCGGGCGAGGCGGTGACCAGGCAGCCCCTGCTGTGTGCGGTCTTTCTCATTACCATTGCCTTTACGGCCTTTTTGCTCAGCCGTTACGCCACCGGTATGAGCACCGAAGCCAAATTCAAACCTATGCGTGCAGCCGGAAGCAGTATGCTCGGCAGCGCGGTTCTGTGTTTCGTTGTGGCAATCTGTCTTGCGCTGGTACAGTTCAAGTTTCCGACGCCGATAAAAGTTGCTTCCTATATCATCCCGATTCTATTGATTCTGCTCGGAGCTGAAACGGCCGTTAACGTCGTACTCGATATATACCGGCCGCGAATCAAAGGCCAGTACAGCCGGGCTGCATTCGACAGCCGGCTGCTCGGTATAATCAGCGAGCCCGGCGAGGTTTTACACACGGTCGCCGGCGCCATCGACTACCAGTTCGGGTTCAAGGTCTCGCAGACATGGTTCTACCAACTGCTCGAAAGAGCCATCACACCTCTGGTACTCCTGTCTGCACTTGTGCTCTATCTGCTGAGCACGATGGTGGTGGTCAACTCAGAGGAACAGGCCATAGTCGAGCGATTCGGCAATCCCCTGACGGATACAAACGAGGTAAGACTGTACGGGCCGGGCATACTCTGGAAGATGCCCTGGCCTATCGACATCGCCTATAAATATCCTACCGAGAAGGTCAGAGAAATACATATAGGCTATCAGCCGAAGCTCGACCCCAAAACCGGACTGCCGGTGTCGGAGGCACAGCTTATTTGGGGTAAAAAACATTATGAAGAGGAATACGACCTCATTGTTGCCAGTTCACAGAGCGACATCGAGCCGAGCGCAGGTGTTGTCCCGGTCAGCCTCGTCAAAGCCAATATTCCGGTCCAGTACAAGATAAAGAATCTGTACGACTTCATGTACAATCATAGCGAGCCTGAGAAGCTGCTCGAGGCCATTTGCTACGGTGAGCTGGCTAAATATGGCGCCAGTGCAAAGGTAGAGGTCGATTCACCGCAGGACTTGCAGACGAGCATTCTCGGCGCCGGCCGCGAAAAGGCAAAGCAGGTCCTGACCGAAGGAATCCAGGCCCGTGCCGACCAGCAAGGCCTCGGTGTTGAGATAGTCTTTGTGGGTTTACAGGGAATTCATCCGCCGGTCGATGTCGCTGCAGACTATCAGAAAGTAATCGCGGCGGTGCAGCAGAAAGAGGCTGCCGTCCTGGATGCCCAAGGATTTCTCAACAACATACTATGCAATCTCGCCGGTTCGGTGAATTATGCCGAGCAGCTTTACAAACTCGCATTGAAACTTGAGCAGGCTCCACAATCCGACTCAAAAAACCGCGAACAGCTCACAGAACAGCTCGACAGGTCTTTTGCAGGCGCAAGCGGTGACATCTTCAAAACACTTGCCGAGGCAAAAAGCTACGCCTACGAAAAGGCTACGCTTTCCGAAGCCGACAGCAAACGCTTCGCCGACCAGTTGAAGCCCTACCTGGTTGCAAAAGACATTTACAGGGAGAACCTGCGGCTCGAAATCTTCGAAGACAAATTGCTCAGGAAAATAAGAAAGTACGTTATCATTTCCGACCCTAATGATTCTCAGGTCTTTATAGTAGACGTGAAAGAAAATTTGACACCGGGCTTATATGACATAACCGGTTTGGAGGCGCCAGAGGAACAATGAAAAATATAGCAATTACAGTATTGGTGCTCGTTATCGTAACCATCGGCGTGCTGCTGGCGGTGTGTTTTCAGGTCAGAGACACCGAAGCGGCCCTGGTAACCCGCCTTGGAAAACCTCAAAGGACTATTACAAAGGCAGGCCTTAATGTACGGTGGCCCGCGCCTATCGAACGGGTGCACAAGTTCGATACCAGAATGAGAATTTACGAAGCCGCAATCGCGGAGACAACCACAAAAGGCGCGATACCTATTATTATGCATACCTTTGTAATCTGGCAGGTCCAGGAGCCCCTTCGGTTCTACAACGCCGTCCAGACGGTGGACCAGGCGGAGAACAAGCTCTACAGCCTTATCCAGGACACCCAAAATAAGGTCGTCGGCCGACACGAGTTTTCCGAGTTCGTCAACAGCAATCCTGAAAATATCAGGTTCGAACAAATCGAAGACGAAATGCTTCAGGAGCTCAAGGCCGCAGCTTCGCAGAACTACGGAATCAATATCAAGGCCGTCGGTATCAAACAGTTGAAAGTAAATGAGGATACGACCAGGGCCGTGTTCGATAGAATGAAAGCCGAGCGTAACCGAAAGACCGAGGCCATTCTCTCTGAGGGCAACGCCATGGCCACTGCCATCAAAAGTGACGCCGACACCAAAAAGCAGAAGCTGCTGGCGGCGGTCGAAGGACGCGCCAAAGCCATCCGGGGAACCGGTGACGCCGAGGCAGCCAAGTATTACGAACTGCTCAAGGAAGACCCGGAGTTCGCCATGTTCCTGCGAGAAACCGAGGCTATCAAGAAAGCGCTCGAAAAAAGAGCGACCATCGTTATCAGTGCCGACAGCGAACCGTTCAGATTACTAAAGGAAATGCCCGAGCTTGAACCCAAAAAGTAAAGCTCTGCGACCAGTGGTGACCGGCAATACTCGAAAAGAGGATTCAGTAACTCAATATGACTGAGCAAAACGAAAATCAGAATGAGCAGATAAAGTCGCAAGAACCGCGGCCGAAAACGGACCAGGCCTATAAGTTCCTTTCGGATGCGCTTCGCGCCAGCTTCACTCTGCTGAAAATCATAATCGTTGTGCTACTGGCACTGTTTCTGCTTTCGGGTCTTCAGACCGTCGGTCCGTATGAAAAGGCCCTGGTCCTTACCTTCGGCAAAATAAGCGGAGAAGGGGAAGGCCGCGTCCTTGAGTCCGGCCTGAGATGGGTCTGGCCGTATCCCATCCAGGAGATTGTCAGAATACCGGTTGAGAAAAAAATCAACCTCGCCCTCGACTCAATGTGGTACTACGAAAGGCCCGAGGACAGGCTGCCGCAGGGCTCGAAAGACCGCCGGAATTTCGGCCCAACCTTAAATCCGCTGATTGACGGCTACTGCCTTACCCGCGGCGAAAGACAGGATACCGGCCAGGAGCAGAGCGACTACAACATTGTGCATACGAAATGGCAGCTTACTTATCAGATTACAGACCCCGAGTCATTTTTCAAAAATGCTTACGTTGATTTCGCAGACATAGAAGCAGGCCAGAACTATGCCGACGTTATCGAAGATAATATTACCTCTATGCTCCAGGCCATGCTTGCCGACGCAGTCGTCAGCACGCTGGTCAATTACACCATAGACGACGTGCTGTTCCAGCAAATCGGCAGCATAACCGACCACGTGAAAAGGTCTCTACAGGACAA
>CAYSTP010000161.1:0-4940 GCA_964434085.1 uncultured Pirellulales bacterium | reverse complement strand
ACGGAAAGGTTTATAAGCTCCGCTATGGATTATGCCTTGAGCCGCAGAATTATCCGGACACGCCCAATCAGCCGAATTTCCCGCAATGCACCCTCAAACCAGGTGAAACCTATGAGCACGATATCGTGTACAGGTTTTCAGTAGCTAAGTAACAAAAGCAAATTGAATTTTTGGGACAGCCCACTCGTTGATTTCAGCGTTGTGGGCTGTTTTTTTATTCGAAAATTCGTTCCGGCGGGGTCAGCTGTTCTAATTGTTCTTCGAGGCCCGCCGGCAGGTTTTTCAGCCCGACCTGATAGCTTGCATTTACCCAGCCGAAGCCTTCCCTTGTGATATAGGAAAATTCCGTTCCTACGTTTCCGTATTCCGCGAAGACACGGTGGGAACGTTTTGCGACATCGAACTTTTCCGGGATTGTCCCGTTATAGTCGGCGGCATTTCTTGTAATAGCATAAAGCCAGCGGTAAATCAGTCGATGAGCAATATCATCATAGCCGTAATTGATAAGTCCCTGCCAGGCCAACATCTGATGCGGCGCCCAGCCGTTGGGATAATCCCACTGACGCGCCGGGCGGGATTCCGAGAGCAGGCCGCGCGATTCTTCCGTCGATGCGGCGATACCGCCGGCCATCTCCAGTTCGGGCAATACGGTCTTGATGATAGATTCAGCCTGCTGCTCGCTTGCTAGGCTGGCCCATAATGGATAAAAGGCGGTTGCGCTTATATATGCTCTTCGTTTTTTATTGACGAGGTCATAATCGAGAAACAGACCCTGTTGGTCGTCCCACAAAAACTCATTCATCAACTCTTTTCTTTTCCCCGCCCTTTCGTACCAAACCGAGCTTGTCTGGGTCGTACCATCTTCGAGCCTGAGCGAGCCGTTGAATTCTTTCTCGATTGTACGGGCGATGTCTGTTTCGAATTTATAAAGCAGTGAGTTCAAATCAACCGTAACAAAATCGGCGCAGCGGTCGTCCCACCGATAGGTCTTGTCATGGCCCGATTCCCTCATCGCCCTGTCGTGCATGAAGAATTCATCCAGTTCGGGGACGTCGATTTTCCCGGCGGTGTATAGCCTCTCAAGCTCAGCCGGTTCCATACCGAGCTTTGCCGCGAATTTTTTATAGACCGTGTCGAAGTGGCCTGGTTCGACCTCCGGCGGCTGTCCCGTTCCGGCGCCGTAGTACCGGCTCAGGCCCGTTTCAGTGAGCCTGTTTTCGTTCATCCAGACGTTATTGTATTCCTTTATTGCCGCATGAAAGACCGTTCTGAGCCACCTTTTGCTCTTCGGATTTTTGGGCATTTTTTCGTACACAGCCAGTGCCATCGAGGTAAGAAACGGCGGCTGGGAGCGGGTCAGGTAGTACGAACGGTTGGCATTTAGAATCTGCCCGTAATAATTAATCTCATATACAAAATTATCAACCATCGCTTTAGCTAAATCTCTTCGGCCGTCTCCCAACAGCCCAAGCGATTCGAAGTAACTGTCCCATCCGTACATTTCGTTGAAACGTCCGCCGGGCACCACAAACGGAACACCGCGGCACCTTCCGTCAGGATTGCAAACCAGCGCCAGGCCAAGCAACCCGGGATAATCATTTCTGCTCCTTACCCATTCGGGCGTAATAACCTGCGGCAGACGAACAACCTTGATTTTCAGGCTGGAATGTCTTTGGGCGACCTTGAGAAAGTATTGGTATGCCTTATCATCGCGACTGGGTACATATATATAATTGAAACCATCGATAGTAGTGGTTTTAGTATCGGTAAAAAGCGGGACGATATTTTCTTCATCGATTCTCCTGGTCAATCCATCCCAGTAAACCTGGCGAATCGAACGCGAGATTCGGTGAACGGGATTTTCAAATATCCTTTGTGTATCTAATAGTGCCGTCCGGCCTTGCCCGGGCCGGGATAAAGTAAGCTCCTGTAAAAGATTCGACAGATAATAAGTCCCCTCTATCTGGTATTTTTTGCCTTTTTGGTCAACCAGGTGGAACTTCTTATCGCCTCGGTCACCCTCCACGAAATGGTCATCGATAGTGATTTTCTCATCACCGTCTGTATCTTCCTCTTCGATGAGCCTTTGGATATTTTGCTCGACGTTGACCCGAACTTTCCTGCGAACCGCCGAGGCCCGCTGCGTACAGGAAGTGGTAGAAGCGGCCGCCATGACAACAGCCAGCGGCAGTGAGATTACGGCAGTGGTACGTTTTGTCTTTGAACGTTTTTTCATTAAATACAGAACCTCATTCGCCAATTAAACCGGAAACCCTCCGAAGACTGGAGCCTATGGGATTCGAACCCACGACCTCTTGCATGCCATGCAAGCGCTCTCCCAACTGAGCTAAGGCCCCGTGAATAATAAATGTTAACAAAGGCCGAGCTGCTAATCAACCGAATTTTCCCCATAGCCGGCAGGAGCCGGCAAAATTGGCATTTTTCTGTTTAGTTGGTATAATCGGCACGAAGCCGGCCGCGGCGCAAGGACCATCTGCAATTATTTTAGATATCATCAGGAGTGCGTATGGGTTCGCAAGTCATTCGAATAGGTATTGTCGGAGCGGGTCACAATACCCGGCTGAAACACATCCCGCAGCTTCGGCAAATCACCAACGTCGAGATTGTCAGCGTATGCAATACCAGCCGACAATCCAGCGAACGGGTTTCTCAGGATTTTGGTATTCCCAGGATTTACGATGACTGGAAGAAACTCATCGAGGCGGACGATACCGACGCGATACTCATAGGCACGTGGCCCTACCTGCACCGGGATATTACCCTGGCGGCCATGGCGGCCGACAAACATGTTCTGTGTGAAGCACGAATGGCCGCCGACGCCGAGCAGGCGCGGCAGATGCTGCAGGCTGCAAAGGAAAAACCTCATCTGGTTACACAGGTAGTACCCTCACCTATGACTCTTGAGTTCGACGAGACGATAAAGAAGCTCATTCGCGACGGGTTCCTCGGACAACTGCTTGTTATCGAGCTGCGCGCAGAAAGCCAATTCATCGACCCCGCCCAAAAAATAAACTGGCGGCACAATCAGGCCCTGAGCGGCCGGAACACTATGAGTCTCGGTATCTGGTATGAAGCGATAATGAGATGGGCGGGTACGGCCCGCAAAGTGACCGCGATAACAAAGACCTTCGTCAGCAAGCGTACAGACTCCTACGGCAAAAAACACGAGATTAAAATCCCGGACCACGTCGATATAATCGCTGAGATGGTCTGCGGTGCACAGATGCACATGCAAGTGTCCTCGGTGACGGGCCTTTCGGATGGGCCGAAGGCGTACCTTTTCGGTTCCGAAGGCACGCTGTGCCTGGCCGGTAATAGCCTGCTCGGCGGCAGGAAAACAGACAGAAGCCTGTCCCGGATTCAAATTGACCCGGCACTGCGCGGCTCCTGGCGGGTTGAGACAGAATTCATCAACGCCATAAGAGGCAAAGAGCGGGTGAAACTGACTACCTTCGAAGATGGGGTCAAATACATGGAGTTCACCGAGGCCGTCGTCCGCAGTGCACAAACCGGCCAAAGCGTCACCCTCGAAAATGCCTGAGCAGAATCCCGCCCAGCCTAAGAAAAAACCTGACCGGTCCGGTCTATTCCACCGCCAGAACAACCACCGATTTTGAGGGAATAGCCGCCACGATTTTTTCGCCCTTTATCTGGGCCCCGCTAAAGTCAGCGGTCTTTACAGCATCGGGGTTTTCGAAGGTATTATGCGCATTCATAGCCTCGGCGGTAAGAATACGTCCCGTCACCTTCTGTGCTTTATAACCCTGCAAGCTGCATTCTATGTCCGCCGGTTCGTTGGGATTCAGATTGCATATCGAAATATGTATTTTCCCCGACTCGTCCTTTGATGCCGACGCCGTAATGCCCGCAAGTGTTTCATTGCCGTACTTATATGGTTTACATTCAATATTGACCGGCAGATACTTCGCCCCCTGATGAACCTTGTACATCTCGAATACATAATACGTCGGAGTCAGGACCATTTTCTTACCTTTTGTCAGAACCATCGCCTGCAGTACGTTGCAGGTCTGGGCGATATTGGCCATCCTGACCCTGTCACAATGCTGATTGAATATATTCAGAAAACACCCGGCAACTACCGCATCCCTGAGGGTATTTTGCTGATAAAGAATGCCGGGATTTTCTCCTTCTTCAGCATTCCACCACGTTCCCCATTCATCAACAAAAAGTCCGATGCGTCCCTGCTTGTCATATTTGTCCATAATCTTCCCGGTTTTGCTAATCATTTCATCGAGGAACATCGTTCTTTTGAGCGTGTTGAACCATCCTTTTTCGTCGAAGACCGTGGCTCTTCCTTTGTTGTTCCAGTCGCCCTCGAATACATAGTGGTGAAGACTGATTGCGTCCATGTGCTTGGCCGAGTTGCTCAGAAGCACCTCGAACCATTTATAATCATCCCAGCCTGGTCCGCACGCAACTTTCGTTATATTATTACCCGAATAATTCCTGACATAGGTTGAAAAACGCTTGTACAGGTCGGAGTAATACTCGGCAGTCATATTCCCGCCGCAGCCCCAGTTTTCATTGCCGATTGCAAAATACTTAATTTCCCACGGTTTTTCCCGCCCGTTTTTGCGGCGTAAATCAGCCATCTCGCTTTTGCCGTTAAAGTTCATATACTCCACCCAGTCCTGCATCTCTTCCGGCGTGCCCGAACCGACGTTTCCGCTTATGTAAGCCTCGCAACCCAGCAGCTCACACAAATCCAGAAACTCGTGCGTGCCGAAACGATTCGTCTCCGTAACCATCCCCCAGTGCGAGTTGACCATCGGGGGCCTTTTCTCGACCGGCCCTATGCCGTCCTTCCAGTGGTACTCGTCCGCGAAACAACCGCCGGGCCATCGCAGAACAGGCACCTTGATTTCCTTCAAGGCCTCGAGGACATCCTTACGAATCCC
>CAYSTP010000160.1:0-4942 GCA_964434085.1 uncultured Pirellulales bacterium | reverse complement strand
GACCCCGAAGGCTCACTCTGGCGGGACGTCATCGACGCCACAGGCCAGCCCCTCCTGATGAAAAACTAACCCTGCCGCAAAAGGAATTCGCCGGAGCACTCTCGGCCTTACTTCCAATAAAACTTTTCAAGATGCTTGCAGATTTTCCAAAACAATTGTAAAATGCCATTATGCTGGAGTTATCCAGATTTTTGGGGATCGTGATAGGTATGTTTTATCGTGAACATGCATCTCCGCATTTTCACGCAACCTATGGTGAATATCAGATTACAGTGGATATCAAAACAGGTGTTGTGCACGGGGATTTCCCGAAGCGGGCGCTGCGGTTCGTCTTAGAGTGGCTCGATATACACAAAGACGAGCTTCTTGAGGACTGGCAGCGCGCTGAGCAGAGACGCCCATTGTTAAAAATTGACCCCCTGGAGTAAGCGGAGCAATATGATGATACCCAGAGTTGTTGATGCAAGATATGTCAGGGATTTCATGATTCACCTGCGTTTCGACGACGGCGTCGAAGGCGATGTGGATCTTGAAAACGAACTGGAAGGAGAAATATTCGAGCCGTTGAAGGACCCCTCATACTTCAGACAGTTCAAGGTCTATAAAGAGCTTTTTACAATTTCCTGGCCTAACGGGGCAGATTTTGCGCCTGAATTCCTCTACGAAAAATTAACCACTGCCTCACAGCATAATAGGAATGTTTTTTAGCTATAAAAATTGCTTAAATCAACTCGGCTAAGAAAATTATTCAAAAAGCAATTTGTTTTCAGGTGGAGATAAATTAAAGTAGCCTTTTAATAGTTTTTTGGCTTTTGTAATGTAATCTTGTGGTCGAGAACAGGTCTTTTGCCAATCATCAAATAATTCTTGGTCAAAAGCTACTTCGGCCGCTTCTCTATCGTCTTCTCTGCCACGCAGAAGAAGCATTATTGCTATTTGTCCGGAACAGGCGGCTTTTTTAGCTTCAGATTTTATGAGCTCACTTTCACCTTCGTTGAGGTGTTTCTCTGCTCTTTTTAGTCTATCAAGAGCATCATTCCAAATGTCTGCAATCTTCGGGTCCATATCCCATTACCCTGCCGGTCATTACTGTTTGTATTTAACTTTTTCTGCGTTCTTTGCTAAATCCCAGAGAATTTCCTATGCGAACAGAGCTTCGGTGAAAGTGTCCGGGTCAAATTCGGTGAATGTCTTGCTGGCGGGGCGACGCCATGCTAAAATGCCTGTGTCAGGTGGATGCTGCCGGAGATAATTGCACTTGACAAATGTATATGGTTATTATATACTATTAAGAGAGTCGATAGATGAGTTTGTTTGACTGCACGGGATTTGACTGGGACAAAGCCAATATCGAGAAGAACTGGCAGAAGCACCGAGTCAGTCCTTTTGAGTGCGAAGAGGCGTTTTTCAATGAACCATTCTGTGTTTTTGAAGACAAGAAGCATTCTGAAAAAGAATCAAGGTTTTATGCCTTGGGCAGGACGACCGGCGGCAGACTGCTCTTCATCGTCTTTACCACCAGAGACCGTCTTATAAGAGTGATTTCTGCACGAAATATGAGCCGAAAAGAAAGAGAGGTTTACAAGTCCTTATGAAAGGCGGCATACCAAAATTTAAGAGCGAGAACAAAGAGAGGGATTTCTGGGCAAAACATGATTCGACCGATTTTATCGACTGGAGAAAGACAAAAAAGGCTGTTCTGCCGAATCTCAAACCGTCCGTTAAAACGATTTCTATACGCCTGCCGGAAATGATGCTCGAAGAGCTTAAAGTGCTGGCAAATAAGAGAGATATCCCTTATCAATCACTTCTAAAAATATTTCTGGCTGAACGGCTTGCAAGTGAACTAAAGCATTCATCCTCAAAGTAGTCCACGGAAAAAGGTGAAGGGCCTTTGTCCTTTTCACGCAAATAGGGCTTCGGTGAAAGTGTCCGGATTGAACTCGGCGATAGCGTCGGGCTTTTCGCCAAGGCCGACGAATTTGACGGGGATGTCTAACTGGTCCTTTATCGCGATAACGATGCCGCCGCGGGCGGTGCCGTCTAACTTGGCTAAGAAGATTCCCGTAACGTTGATAGCCTGGGTAAACATCTTGGCCTGGGCGATGGCGTTCTGGCCCGTGGTTGCATCGAGGACAAGCAGTACCTCATGCGGTGAGCCGGGTATCTTTTTGGCGACGACGTCGCGGATTTTGGTCAGCTCCCGCATAAGGTCGGTTTGTGTGTGCAGCCGGCCGGCCGTATCGAGTATCAGAAAATCGGCGCTTCTCGCGGTGGCCGCTTCGCACGCGTCAAAGGCAACGGCTGCCGGGTCGGACCCGCTTTTTTGTTTCACTATCTGTACGCCGATACGCTCGGCCCAGATGGTTAGTTGTTCGACGGCGGCTGCGCGAAAAGTATCACAGGCGGCCACTATAACGTTCTCATTGTTGCGGCTAAGAGTATAGGCAAGCTTGGCAATGCTGGTAGTTTTGCCGGAGCCGTTTACACCCGCGACCAAAATTACCGTCGGAGGGGTACTCGAAACGATTAGCTGCCTGTCCTGACGGGGCCAATAGTCTTTAATGTGTTGTTTTAGAAACGGTATAATATCGTCGGTGTTAATTATTTTTTTACTACGATAGGCGTCTCGCAGCTCCGTAATCAGTTTGTCGGTGGTCTCAACGCCGATATCGTCGCTTATAAGGGTTTCTTCGAGTTTATCGAGCAGCTCATCGTTGATGGCCCTTCCGAGTGTTAAGATGGCCGACAGGGACGAGCTTATTTTGTCCCGTGTTTTCCCGAGTCGGTTTTTAATATAGTCAACGGTCTTGGTGAAAATACCCATATCACGACCCTCAAGGTAATTTTGGGTGGTAAGTTTCGCAGAAAATCTCTCGATTATCAAGGCCAATCCGGCCGCGGATATTTTATTGTCCGATTCGACTTTGCAATATCCTGTCAATTTCAAATAATCTTGCCGTTTTTCTTTGACAATGAAGATTTGTGATATTAGATTCAGACTTACTTTTCTTCAGGGAAGAAGGGTTCTCAACAAACCGTTACAGATGTCCGTTATGGCCGTTTTGTGGTCGGCGTTTCGGGTTTTTTCTCGGCGTTTCGAGATAAACGTGTGGGAGTTGGACCTTGGCAAGGCAGCAGGTAGAACAGATATTTACGGATATTGTCGCTCGTGCCAGGCGTCTCGACGCGCACAACAGCCGAAACTGGTTTGACGAACTGCGGCTGGTCCGCCTTAACGGCGGCTCACTCCTGGTCGGCTGCGATGACCAGGCTAAGCAGCAATTCCTCGAAGATAACTGCCGCAAAAGCTTCATTCTCGCTGCTCAGCAGGTAACCGGCCATCTGGTTACGGTCGGTTTTGTGGCCGATGACGGACGCAAAATTGACGCAGCCGCGGCGGTTTACCAGAGACAATTCAAGCTCCACCCTGATTATACGTTTGACAACTTTGTGGTCGGGCCGAGCAATCGCCTGGCACACGCAAGCTGTGTGGCTGTAAGTCAGTCCCCGGGTAATACGTACAACCCCTTGTTTATCTACGGCAACAGTGGTCTGGGTAAAACGCACCTGCTCCACGCCGTCTGTCACGCGATGATTCCGGGAAACGGCGGCAGAGCGATTGCTTTTTTAAGCTGTGAAGAGTTTGTCAACGGTTTTATCAGGGCGATTGAGCAGGGCAACCTGGCAGGTTTTCAGGACCAGTTCAGAATGGTCGAAGCGCTGGTTATTGACGACGTCCAGTTTTTAAGTGACCGTGAGCAGAGCCAGGAAGAATTCTTTCACACGTTTAACGCCCTTTACAACAACGGCCGCCAGATTATCCTCAGCGGTGACAGCAGCCCGGCCGATATCCCCGCCCTCGAAGAGAGGCTCATAAGCCGCTTTAGCTGGGGACTGGTTGCTCGTATCGACCCGCCAAGCCACGATACGCGGGTCGCGATAGTCAAAAAGAAAGCGAACCTGCGTGGGTTGGCGGTCTCTGATGAAATCGCTGAGTATATCGCAAGAAAAGTTCGGGCAAATATAAGGGAGCTTGAAGGTGCGCTGACCACGCTGCACGCCATGGCGCTTACAAAAGGTACTGAGATTTCAATGGACCTGGCCAGGAGCTCGCTCGGTGATGAGTTTGAAAGCTCGGTGCGAAATATAAGCATCACGGATATAATCGAGGTGGTAACACGCCACTTTGACGTTCGCCTGGCCGATTTGCAGAGCAAAAAGCGAAGCCAGAGCATCACGGTCCCTCGCCAGATATGCATGTACCTTGCCAGGAGCCTTACGCGGCACAGTTTGGAGGAAATCGGCGGCCACTTGGGAGGCCGCGACCATACTACGGTGATGCACGCATGCAGCAAGATAAGCCAGGCCGAACGCGACGACCCTAAAATGCACGCCACTATTGCCGAGCTGACCGGCCGCGTCACACAACCCCGTGTCTAATAGCTGCTTGCATCTGCATGCCGGGGGATAATCCTGCGAAGTTCCATAAAGGCGACAAATTAAGCGCATAAAAAAAGCTGCCCACTCGACAGCCCTCTATACAGCTTGCTTTTTACACGGCAATATTATCTCTTGCGTCTTCTCAGCAACAGTGCCCCAACCGCCAATAGCCCTAATGTAGCCGGTTCCGGGACGGCCCTTATCTCAACCACAAAATCGTTGTAATCGCGGTCGGAACCATCACCGAAAGCAACGTCTTCAATAAAGATTAACCACACCGCTTCATCTGCGCTGACGCCTTCCATGTAGTAAGTAACCATGTGGTCTTCCTCTTGGCCGCACCAGCCGTTTTCCGACTCCAGCGACCACCATTCCTTTTTGTCAGGTTCCCACCATGAACAGGCCCAGGCCTGATACCCCCATAATCCGGGATTTTAATTTTAAGATTTTTCGAAAAATTCCGATAATTCTCTTGCGTTTGATTTTTGAGTGATGTACA
>CAYSTP010000159.1:2152-4995 GCA_964434085.1 uncultured Pirellulales bacterium | reverse complement strand
TAAACGAGTTTCGTGATTCAAATGGTAAGAATCGCGAAAATTAATCATAAAAGCTGAAAGGACAGACAAATGGCGGTAAAAATCAGAATGACAAGAATGGGAAGACGGCACAGGCCGTTCTTCAGAATCAACGCGGTAGAATCACGCAATCCCCGCGACGGCCGAATCCTCGAAAAGCTCGGCCACTACGACCCCCTCGAAAAGGACCAGGCCAAGCAGCTCGTACTCAATACCGAAAGAGTAAAGTACTGGCTCGACAACGGAGCCGTACCTTCCGATACCGTTTCAGAAATCCTGCTTCGTCAGGGCATAAAAACCAAGTACGCCGAAGAGAAAGCCGCCCGCCGCGCAAAGGCAAGGGCACAGGCACGAGCAAAGGGCAGATTCTTCAACAAGGCCGAAAAAATAGCAGCACAAAAGGCCGCCGAAAAAGCCAAAGCCGACGCCGAGGCAAAGGCCAAAGCCGAAGAAGAGGAATCCAAAAAAGCCGAAGAACAGGCTAAGGCCAAAGCCGAGGCCGAGGCTAAAGCCAAAGAAGAGGCTGAAGCAAAGGCAACCGAAGAATCTACAAAAGCCGAAGAAACCCCGGCAGCAAAGCCTGAGCAAAAAGAAGAGCCAAAACAGGAAGAAACAAAAGAAGAATCAAAAGAACAGTAAACCAACTACGAAACTTCATTTAGCCCCGCAATTTATTGCGGGGTTTTTTATTAAACCTAAACTCTGTGCCTTACACCCTGCACCCTATCCTTCTACGGATTACATATCTTACACGGCCTTCGCCCGCTGTTTATCGCTTCTTCCCTGCTGCCAAACCCTATCAGATTCTCATTGCTTATCCGCGCCGCAGCTCGACAACCCCTCTTATGAAAAACCTTGCTGTTTTTCGAAGCCACATACTCATACTGAACCGCCTGTCCCGTCTCCTCGTTTTCTCTCTCCGCCACCGATGTCACCGCATCGTTACTGGCCTCTTCAGTGTCAATCCTCATCTTGTTCGCGTTCGCCCTTTTCCATTTTGCAATAAACGCATCGACCTGCCAAATTGTCCCCGTCCTGATTGCCGTCTCACATTCATTCGCATCAGCAACGCCTATAGGCACATCAATCCGCCATATCTCCGCCTTCATCCTGGTGCGCGAACCCCGCAGGTAAACCTCTCTGGCAAATGAAGTTTGAATATGGTACACGCACGGCCCCGATTTATTACCCTGCAAAACAGAAACACGCACAATCAATTCAGGCACATCAATCGAATAAACCCGCATGTTCTTCACCGCACCGCCCTGCTCCGCCATCATCTCCCTGATTTTTTGCTTCTGCTCATCGCCAATCGCGGATACGTCGGCAGGCACCACCTTCAGGCCGTTTTCAGTCAACCTGCGGCCTATCTCTGCCTCGAGCTGTTTCAGGTCCACTGTGGTGACTCTGTCGGCTACGACCCTCACATAAACCTTATCAACATCCGCCAGGCTGGTATTTACGACCGGCTCTCCGACTTCCATCACTTGCGCCGGCGACGACTCATAAGCAAAGACGCAGGCCGGAACAAAACAAACCAGCACGCACAAATAAACCATTCGAGCCTTCATAATATTTGCCTTTCTTAACTTCTTTCGAACAGCCGAATTCTCTAAGCAATAAGTTCAAACGCCCGGGCCACGTCCATACCTTCTTTAATGCCAAGCCGGTCAGCCTTGGCGTTAACCTTAGTTACTTTTCTGTTCGGGAAACGTTCCAGCGTCTTTATGGGATTATCCGGCGTACTTTCCACCAGCGCCGCCGCCACCTCGTATCTTTCGCACGCCTCGACGTCTATCGCCGGACACGCCAAAAATCCCTTCGTCCCCGTGACAATAAGGATATTGAATCCTTCCCATTTCGTCTGCACTCCTTCCACCATCCCGTTAGCCGTCTCGAAACTCTTCGTATTGACCTGCATCGTCGCCTCCGGCACCCCGAACCAGGGCTTGCTTTCAGAACTTATACTTCATACTGAGCATCGCATACGTTATGTCCTTATGCTTTGATATGGATTTATCCATGGTCGTCTGATGGTAAATGCCGGGTACGAACGCAAGGTCTTTGCTGATATCGACTTTGCCTGACAGGCCGAAGGTATAATATGCCCAGTCACTGACCCTGTTTGCAAGGCCGTCATAGTAAGCGATTTCCCAGGTAGCTTTCAGCGGATTCTTTATATCCGGCACGCTGATATCGTGACCAAGCACAAAACGATGAACCGCACCAACATTATTCCTGTTGGCGTCGCCGCTGAACGCCGGATACTCATAGTGGAAAATGTAAGTCGGCACAAACCCCAGGGGAAGAAGATTCGGCCACGAAAAGGAATTAATCCATTCGTAGGTCGTATTCGCCTTGTGACGTGAAAGTCCGGGGTAATATTCATACTCAAAACTCAAATCATATTTCATAAAATAGCTTGTACCATCGAAAACAGAACCTTTGTAATAAGGCCGGAAATCAAATCTCTGATTATCGACGTAACCGCTCTCTGGAATAGCGTTGCGATGTGTAACTCTTAAGCCCCAGCCGCTCTGCCAAAAATCAACGTCAATCGTCTTGAAAAGTCCTCCTTTTGACCCGTAAGCCTCGATACCTTTGCTCAGCCACTTACTCGTGTAGGTCAAATCCAACGTAACGCCCAATTTCTTTTCCTCTTCGGCATAAACAAAATTTACAGTGCTAAATAATACCGCAATCGCCAACAAAATTCTTCTTCCCACGGTCTTTCTCCTTAAACGAAATTCCATCCTTGCTGTTTCGAGATTCGAATATGCTTCGACACCGTCTTTGATTTGCTAATTATAACAAAACCGGAAAAA
>CAYSTP010000159.1:0-2052 GCA_964434085.1 uncultured Pirellulales bacterium | reverse complement strand
ACCGCCCTGACCTCGCTGATTTGCCTGTACAGCCGCTCCACCCTTTCACGTTCACCGCCTCGCGCGGCGTCATAAAGACCGCGGCACAAATCCGCAACTAAGTTCCCCGCCATCGGCACCCATCCGTCGGCCTTCATAAAAAGACCCGTGACCGCGAACGGACTATGCCCAATCAGGTACGAAAAATCTTCCCTTCGCGCCCACATCGCTATCGACCTGCCAAACCGCTTCTCGTCCTCTTCGGTATCCTTCAGGCCGATTACATTTTCCCTGTGACTCAGTTCCTCGATAACCCCTAACGGCAGGCTCTGACCGACCATCTGCGGTATATTATAAAGCACCACCGGCCCTTCAATGCCATCGGCCACCTGCTCCAGGTATCGCAGCATCTCCCGCTCGCTCAGCTTATAATAGCAAGGCAAATGTACTACTATCACCGAAACACCAAGCTCAAGATACCTGTTGCCTAATTCTATCTGTGTCTCTAAGCAATTACTCGGCACCCCCGCATATACTATCGACTGCTTTCCCAGCTCATCCATCGCCGTCCTGACAAGCTCCTCTCTTTTTTCGAGAGGTATGGAAAATCCCTCACCCGTCGTCCCCAAAACGAATACGAACGTCCCCGCCTGTGCCAACCTCCTTGCCATTTTCTTCGCCGAGCCGACGTCTATCGACCCGCCCTCGCCGAAAGGCGTCAGCATCGGGACAATCACCCCCTCACAGAACCATCGTCCCATCATTTCGATGCCCTTTACTTAATACCGCCTTTTACATATAATCGAGTCCCGAATTGTGAATAAATGTAACTTAATCCGGGGAATACTCAAATGCAAAAGTTCAGCTCCGCCGACGATGTGCTCGATTTTGCCATTGAGCAGGAAATAGCCGCACAGAATCTCTATCACAGCCTTGCCGCCAATTCCGACGTCCCCGAAATGAAGGCGGTCTTCGAAGGCTTCGCAAAAGAGGAGAAAGGCCACCAGGCCAAGCTCGAATCAATGAAGTCGAAAGGCTCCTTCGCCGCCGCTGCTAATCCCTCCGACATACAGGACCTCGGCCTTGCCGATTATCTCGTCGAAGTGGAACCAACACCCGGCATGGAATACAAAGATGCTCTCATCCTTGCTATGAAAAAGGAAAAGGCCGCTTATTGTCTCTACACCGACCTCGCTGAATTGTCGAACTCGAAGGGGATGAAGGACACATTTTTATTTCTCGCCCAGGAGGAAGCCAAGCACAAGCTGCGCTTCGAAATCGAATACGACGACATCATCCTCAACGAAGATTAATGACGGCACAGAGGGTTTGACAGGATAACAAGATTTATACTACCAGAATTGCCACCAAGGCTTTTTTATAATTCCCGATTCTTTACTTTGGTTATCAGTATATGTTCCTTCCAATGGGCAATCATCCGTCCAGAGTTTAAAGGTATCACCAAGAATTGGCCCTTTATCTGGTATTGGATACTCTAAACCAATTTCTTTCATGAAATCACACATCTGCCAACAATCCACTCTGGAAAATTTATCGTCAGGATAGGCTTTTACTTCTTGTTCCTGCCTGATATCCCACTCAACTAAATATTCAGCAATCGAGTCAGAAGAAATATCAGGAATAATACTTGCAACAACCTGTGGATTCCCCCGCCATTTCTTCTTTTCGTCTGTTGTCAATTCTCCCCAGTATTCAGGTAAAGGGTTGAACCAATCAACTTCTTCGCCTTTATCAAACAGTATGTACATCCAGAAGTCACCGTCATGAATATGAAAAGAAAATACCGGTTTAGACAAACTCTCAGAAAGATATTGAGAAGATTCATTCCAGTTCATAAAACCGCCTGGATAGAAAATGCTTGTGTTTGGACCATCTCGGGTAATAACTCCAATATCAGGGTTATCTGTCGTTCCCTCTGTTATTTCAAAACCGCCTGATTTTTCTTGGGCATATTCATTAAGTGCACGTTGAACTTCATCTCGCGAACCATTAATCACACCAGATAGTGAAAGAAAAAGTCCCATTGATTCTCCTTTCTCCTGCCAATTTTAC
>CAYSTP010000158.1:0-5005 GCA_964434085.1 uncultured Pirellulales bacterium | reverse complement strand
ATTTCAGTTTGCACAGGTCTCGCCACGCCCGGTTATAACCGTTGAACTGGCTCAGCGTCGAAGGTTTCGTACCGTCGTAGTTCTGCCCTGCGTACGTATAGGGCATGCCGGGCGTAAAAGGAGCATCACGAGGGTCCGTCCCCGGCTGTTTGGCCACTCCCCCGTAAAGAAGAACACCGGAGTCATCCTTGAACCGTTTGCCCCATTTGGCTTCCCACGTATAAAACTCATCGATAGCACCGAGACGAGAACGAACTTCAGTACCCTCGAAAGTTCGAGGCGAATCGGTTATGATGTTGATTACCATAAAAAGCGCCCCCGGGCCGTACAACGCGCTGCCGGGGCCGCGAACTACTTCTATCCGGTTAATATCTCCGAGCATCGGCAAGTCACGCTCACTCATTGCGCCAAAGTGCATCCTGTCGTTCATCACTCGGCCGTTTACCAGCAGAAGATACTTGTCGTCACGGTCGGATATCGTGCCTCTCAAACCCAAATGACGCGTCTCCCATACATGTAGAATCATCTGCAGATTGGGAACGTAAATATCCAGAACCTCGTCTAAGCTTCTGGCCCCGCTGTTTTGGATGTCTTCTTTGGTGATAATCGTCATCGCAGCCGGTGTTATCTTCTGACTGGTCCTGGTAAGAGTGGCTGTAGGCCGTACATGAACTTCCATCAGCTCTTCGAGTGACATGTCTATGATACCCATGTCGAGCTCTTCCTGGTCGACTGTCTCTGTAATCGGTGTCGATGTCGATGCCGATACTGACCCCGGACACAGACAACAAAGCAGTCCAAAGATAAACCATATCGTATTGTGTTTAAGAAATAACCTGAATTCAGACCGCATGTTTTCTGATTTCTTCATCCTGGGTCTCGCTGAAAAACTCTTAGCGGTTTTAGTAAATCCACTTCCTGCTTGGACCTGATTTTCAGACAAAATTTCTCTGAAGCCATGCAGCAGTATCGGCATTTGCCGTAAGGGAAAACATGACTCCCCCTCAATTCGCGGATAAATGCGTTTATATGCAGGAATTAAGTGAAATTAGCCCTATTGGGGTCCCATAACAGCCTGTGGCGTAAACGCGGATTTTGAGTTGGAAATTGCCGATGGAAAATGAAAAAATAGCGCTCTTACCTTAGTTGACAATCAAGAGGATATCTTTGACCTTTCAGCAACCGAGCAGGCGTAAAGCTATGGCCTTTCTAATAGATTATTATTCTGAAGCCGAATCTTCTTCTGCCTCTTTATCTTTTTCAGTCAATTCGGTGAATTTCGCTGCCGGGCCGCCTGCTGTAAAAAGTACCGCGAATCTCGTTACTAATGCCCCTAAAAATACATAGCCAAGCAAGACCTGGATTGTTAATAACAAGTGTCCAAGCAGGCTGTTAAATCTGGCATACATATCACCAAATCCAAGTGTCGTCATAGTAACAACAGAAAAGTAAAAGGCCCTGATTGGCACAAGCCACCACGGGACTTGCTGGCCGTTTACCTGCGAAAGATTATTTACAATGCCATCCTGCGTCGAATACTCGAAGAACAAATACACTAATGCAAAGACGGCCGCCCACATGAAGAATTTAATAATTATCGTTTTGGTGGACAATCCATAATCGCTGATTTGCCAGAACGGTTTGACAATATGCTTGAGAAATTTGTGTTCTTTGTACCATGTTTCCCACTTCTTTCGCCTGATGTTATATTCCAAAAGCTGCCTTATCCCCGGGTCAATTCGCATCGCATCCAAACCGACACCTTCAAAATCTGTGTGGTAGTCAATTTTAACATCAGTGATTAAAG
Organism: uncultured Pirellulales bacterium; assembly: GCA_964434085.1. GTDB lineage: Bacteria > Planctomycetota > Phycisphaerae > Sedimentisphaerales > Anaerobacaceae > JBBABK01. Next base: position 3,198 of record CAYSTP010000158.1, on the reverse strand, counting down.
TCTCGCCGTCGACTATTGCGTATCTAAAGTTTGCTCCCATGAGACTTGCCCCTACGAACTTGCATCTTCTCAAGTCGGTTCGACGCAAATCAGCCTTTGTTAGATTTGCTTTTTCAAAGCTCTTATTGGCATGGCAAACCCCGTGAAGGTCTGGTTTCACATTCGGATTTTCTTCTCGCCACTTGTTCCAGGCCTCGACGCCCTGTTTTAGAATCGCCACATGTTCGGAATTAGCCATAATAAGTCCCTTATACTTAATAAACCTCGCTCGGTGTCAAAACTATAGAATACTTCAACCCAAAAGGCCAGAAAGAAGGTGTTGGCAGGAACGATTTGAGATTCGTTCGGTCTTGTGGTATGATGCGGCGGTAGTTGGTCGTTGGTCGTTAGTAAAATAATCCGTGTGAATCGGTGAGGTTTTCATTATGTTAAGAGCACTTAAAATTATCGTTGCAATCGGGCTGACAGTTATGGTGGGGTTGGGTTGTAGGTCCCGGTCGGGGACAGAAGAAAACGGCACCGATACTGATAAGCAGCAGGAAACTCGCCAAAAACCAATCAAGGAGAAAGCCGTGCCCAATACGCAGGTCCGTTTAACAACGAATTACGGCAATATTGTCATCGAGTTGGATATCCAAAAGGCGCCGGTCACAACTGCTAATTTCCTGACATACGTAGAGCAAGCCCTGTACGACGGCACTATATTCCATCGTGTCATACCGAGGTTCATGATTCAGGGCGGCGGATTCACGGCTGATATGCAGAGGAAGAAGACAAATCCGCCTATCAAAAATGAGGCGGGTAACGGCCTGAAGAATAAGCGAGGGACCGTCGCTATGGCACGGACCAATGACCCCGACAGCGCGACCAGCCAGTTCTTTATTAACCTTGTGGACAATCAGTATCTCGACTATAAGGCAGGTAGCGCTGGCTATGCCGTATTCGGCAGAGTTGTTGAAGGTATGGAAACGGTCGATAAGATTGGCGCTGTCAAAACGGACGCGGCCGCGGGGATGAAGGATGTGCCTCTCAGGCCTGTAATTATCGAATCGGCAAAAGTCGTCGGCGACGAATAGATTTAATCGTGGAGCCTGGTTTACAGTTGTTCTGTTTAGACGAATAGTATAAGTGCGATAACAAAGATACCGGCGGCCAGGATAAGGCATCCCAGGATAATCTCGTGCCTCTTTATATCCATGGTTTCTTCCTCACGTATAAAATATAACAACCCTGTACTTATCGGCAAAAAAATATAACAACATGAAAAAGAGTTTGTACCTCGGCAAGCATAAAGAAGAAATTTGCGATGCATTAAAAAACGAACGCCGCCCTGCCGCTCGTCGCCAATCTTCAATTCTCAGTGCTATTTGTGGCTGCCGAATATTCCTTATGGCCTCCGCGTTCTCGGCGGCTATAATCATTTGTTTTGTTCGACCGATAAGAGAAAACCAAAAGATGAATACGATGCTGTCTTCGGCAAATACCGGCTTAAGCCATATATTCCGTTCGCTCAAATACAGAAACTACCGCCTGTTCTTTGCAGGACAAAGCCTGTCGCTGGTTGGAACCTGGATGCAGCGCATCGCCGTAAGCTGGTTAGCGTACCGGCTGAGCAATTCGGCACTTGTTTTGGGCATCATTGCATTTTCAGGTCAAATTCCAAGCTTTATCCTGGCGCCGGTGGGCGGGGTCGCGGCTGACAGGTACAGCAGGCATCGAATACTCGTTGTCACTCAAATCCTGGCAATGCTCCAGGCATTGATACTGGCGGTGCTGGTTTTGACGGGCAATATCCAAATCTGGCACCTCGGATTACTGAGCGCCGCGCTTGGCGCGATAAACGCTTTCGATATGCCGACGCGACAGGCGTTTGTGGTTGAAATGCTCGAAGACAGCAAGGACCTGAGCAACGCCATCGCTCTCAATTCATCGATGGTCAATTCAGCAAGATTTATGGGCGCTTTGGCGGCAGGCGTCCTCATCGCGGCGGCGGGTGAAGGCGTCTGCTTTCTGATTAATGCGATTAGCTATCTTGCGGTCATCATTTCACTTTTGATGATGAGGCTCAAGCCCAGGGATATAAAAACCAAACACGTCCATCCCATCCACCAGTTAAAAGAGGCGTTTGTCTATGCCTTCGGTTTTCCGCCGGTCAGATACATCATATTACTGCTGGCTTTAGTCAGTCTGACCGGTATGCCTTATATGGTGCTGGTGCCGGTCTTTGCCAAAGACGTCCTCCACGGAGGGCCGCGAACGTTTGGTTTTCTCATGGGCGCTTCCGGCATCGGGGCGCTGACAGCCGCTTTTTATATGGCAGCAAGAAAAACGGTTCTCGGATTAGGCAGGCTGATTGTAGCTGCGACGGTTATTTTCGGGACGGGCCTGATTGTGTTTTCATTATCGAAGGTGTTGTGGCTTTCAACGGCCGTTATGTTCTTCGCCGGCTTCGGAATGATGGTGAACCTTGCCGCGTGCAACACCGTTTTGCAGACATTGGTGGACGACGACAAAAGAGGCCGGGTTATGAGCATTTTCGCGATGGCGTTTATGGGAATGGCGCCGTTCGGCAGTTTGGCCGCCGGCGCCCTGGCACACAGGATAGGTGCAGGCTGCACATTGCTCATCGGCGGCTTTTGCTGCATCGCGGGCGGCGTTGCTTTCGCGTTCAAACTTCCGGCTATGCGGAAAATGGTTCGCCCCATCTACATCAAAAAAGGAATCATCACCGAAGCCGGCACAGCGGTGCAAACCGCCGCCGAGCTGAACATCCCGCCCGAACGATGATTCTGCCATTGCCCAGATTGCCCAGACGGTATAAGTTTGGGTTCGTTTTGGGTTTGAAATGGGTTTGTTTTTGGCTTTCTACAAAATTGTAGATTTTTTTGTATGGTTTTGCTGTTAAAGGGGTTAAGATTATTTTTGGGCCTGAAAAAGGACCAAAAATTGGCTTCGTTTTGCATAAAAAGGTGTGCAGACAGGATAACTTTTTTCGACAGGATAACAGGATTAACAAGATATATAGCAACGGCGACCCACTCGGCGGGCCGAGGGGCTAAATTGATAAGAATCGGGGTCATTATTAACTTGCCTAAGTTTACATTTTATCAAACAACGTGGGTATTATACCATATTTTGAACAGAAAGTCAAGGGGAAAGGGCCTATTTTTTGAAAAAAATGGCCCTGTGGCTCGTCGC
>CAYSTP010000157.1:0-5047 GCA_964434085.1 uncultured Pirellulales bacterium | reverse complement strand
TGCCTGGATTTGGTAATCGAAAAGACAAAATGGTGCGTTCTGGGCAACCACGATTACGCGATATTTTATGAGCCGACGAATTTTAATTATGCGGCTGAGCAGGCGAGTTTCTGGACGAGAGAGGTTCTCGAAACCGAAGAGGATAAAGGGCCGCGTGAAAAACGGTGGGACTTCCTGGGCCATCTGCCGATGCGGCAGAGTTTCAAGGTGAAGCTCGACGATGAAGAGATGGTGATTGACTTTCTTCACGCCAGTCCGCGAAAGCCGATTAACGAGTACATATTTCCGGACGACGTGTACACAAACCCGATAAAGGTAAAATCGCTGTTCGACCGCGTCAAACACGTGTGCTTCGTCGGACATACTCACCTGCCGGGTGTGTTTTTGGATGAGCCGGACTTCTATCTGCCGGAAGAACTCGGTGACCGTTACCCGATAGTCAGTGATGAAAAGGCTATCGTTAATATTGGTTCGGTCGGTCAGCCAAGGGATAAGGACAACAGGGCAAGTTATATTTATGTCGAGGACAACGAGGTTAATTTCGTTCGGCTGGAATATGACTTCGAGACAACGATAGAGAAAATAAAGGCGGTGGAACAATTGGATAACTTTAATGCTGAAAGGCTGAGGGACGGAAGGTGATACAAAGGATTATTGATTAAGGATTATTGATTAATGAAATTCAGGCGATTTTTCACCTTCCTGCTGGTGGGTTATTTTCTGTGGTGTACATACCTCGTCTTGGAGTCCGGTTTGTTTTCGCAGAACGGGCCGTGTATCCTGCTGCAGCAAACGGCATCTGCGGCTGAACCTCAACCGGAACCAGCGCCGCAGACAAACCGGAGTAAAGAACCTCTCCAGGAGCCGTCGAGTCTCGCGGCAGCCCAGACAAAAAGAAAAGTTTCGTTCAACATCGATAACTCGGCGGAGCAGACGTTCGTCATAGGAGCGGATGACCCGAACACGGAAGACCCGCAGATAGAAACGAACTTCAAACTCCAGGTCGAGCTGACAAGCAAAGGGGCGGGCATAAAGAAAGTGACGTTCAGCGACGGTGAAGGGAAAGGCTTCGATGACCGCGACCCGAAAGAGCCCAAGCCTTATGTTCTGCTTAATCCGGTAAAGTACCCTGATGGAAGGGAACAATACTCGATGGCAAGCGGTACTCTGGTGTTCCCGGAGTATAAGGTGCAGCTTGCTCTTAACAAGCTTAACTGGGAGTGTGTCGGAGTTGAGACGGCAGTGGACGGCTGCGAGAAGGCTACTTTCGTTGCGGATATCAAGGATGCGAATAGCGGCGAACCTGTGCTTAAGGTAATAAAGATATTTGATGTCCTTCCAAATACCTACGTGATGCACTGCCATATGTCGATTGAAAATCTTTCGGGCACGGAACAGAAGGTACGGTTCGACCTTAACGGCCCGCTGGGTATCAGCCGTGAGGACGTCAGGTCGGACATGCGAAAGACGGTGGCGGCTTTCGTCAACAGCGACGGGCAAGTCGTCAGCACACTCATAGATTTAAACAAGGCACGCAAAGCCAAGACCGCCGAAGATTTGGAACTAAAAAGTAACTCGAATCAGTTTCTGTGGGCGGCGGTTACGAATAAGTACTTTGCAGCGATAGCGGTTCCGGTGCCGCAGGCCGGCGAGCAGTATTCCAAATGGATTTCGAATAAGTCGGCGAGGTTCTATAATCCTGACGGCGATGAAAAGAAAAACAGCGGTGATGAAACGATAGGGGTGGATTTCGGCGTTGCGACGCAGAGCCTTGCTCCCGCGGGGACCGAGCAGAGTAGGGTCGATTATAAATTCGAGATATATCTTGGGCCAAAGGACAAGAGGCTCTTTGATGGTAATGAATATTACACGAGGCTGGGTTTCGTTCATACGATAGATTTTCCGGCTTGCTGTTGTCCGGCGGGTATTATCCGGCCTTTGGCGTTTTTCATCGTCTGGCTGATGAACGTGCTTTACAATGGGATACCAAACTATGGTGTTGTTATCATCATTCTGGTATTTATCGTTCGGCTGGTTCTGCACCCGGTAACCAAGGCCGGGCAGGTGAGGATGAACCGGTTCACGAAGATACTCAGTGCTCCGGAGGTTGCCGAAATTCGCAAGAAATACGCAAAAAACCGCATGGAGATGCAAAAGCGTATAAGCGAATTTCAGAAGTCCCGTGGTGTATCACCTGCCGACGCGTTTTGGGGTATGTTGCCGATGATGGTGCAGATGCCGCTTTGGATTGCCCTGTGGAGCGCGGTCAATGCGAGCATTGATTTGAGAGGCGCAGCGTTTCTGCCGGTCTGGATTACGGATTTGTCCGTGCCGGATGCGGTGGTTCGCTGGTCCGCGGTGACGGTTCCGTTTTTAGGCTGGAAGATAAGCTCGCTCAATCTGCTTCCAATACTGATGGGTGTGGGGTTCTATCTACAGCAAAAAACGATGCCCCAGCAGGCCGCGGCGACGCCGGAGGCCGAGCAACAGCAGAAGATAATGAGATGGATGATGTTGCTGATGTTCCCTCTGCTTCTTTACAACGCTCCGTCGGGTGTGAGTCTCTATATTATGGCAAGCACCTTCGCCGGTGCTATCGAGCAGTACGTAATCAAGAAACATATCCGTGAAAAAGAAGAAGCTGAGACGCGAGGCCTGGTCGAGGTAACAAGCAAAACCGGCGGTAAAGTCAAAAAGAAAAAACCCAAGCCGTTCTTTAGATACTGACGGCGATATGTACGATTCGACTGACACAATTGTTGCGGTCAGCTCGCCCACACCGGACAAATCGGTAATTGTCCGCGTTACAGGACCTGACACTATCGAGAAAATCAACCAGCTCTTTTCGCCGAATATAACACCGAGCAAAAAAGGCATCGTTCACGGCAGCCTGCGTCTCGACGATGACTTCCAAGTCGAGGCGACACTCTATCTTTTTACAGGGGGCCATTCCTATACAGGCCAGGCCCTCGCCGAAATCCACTTCTGGTCTAATCCCGCCCTTACCGAAACGGTCTTAGAAAAGCTGCTGGCTGGCGGAGCACGGCTGGCCGAAGCGGGCGAGTTCACCGCCAGGGCATATCTTAACGGAAAGATGGACTTGGCGCAGGCTGAGGCCGTGAACAAGGTAATAACATCAAGTAATCGTCTGCAATTAGCGGCGGCTGAGAAACTATTGGCAGGCAGACTAACTGAAACGACCGCACTGGTATCGAAAGAGATACTCGATTGTTTGAGCCTGCTTGAAGCAGGAATGGATTTCAGCGAGGAAAATATCGAGTTTATCAGCAGAACCGATGCAGTCAAAAAAATCGAGGCTGCAAGGGAAAAACTCGAACAGTTGCTCTCCGGCAGTATCAGCTTCGAAGCGGTAATGGACCTGCCGGCCGTCGGAATCGCCGGGGCCGTCAATGCGGGCAAGAGCTCGCTATTGAACAGGCTGCTCGGACGACAAAGGAGCATCGTCTCGCCGCAGCGGAAGACAACACGCGACGTCCTTACCGGAATCGCCGAATCGGCCCATAGTCGATATGTCCTTTTCGACTGTGCCGGCCTTGTTGCCGACCTGCAGGACAAAATTGATTTACTCGCGCAGCAGGCCGCTGTCGAAGCGCTCAATAGCGCCGACGTCGTAATCTTCTGCGTTGATATTACCAAAGAAGATATAACCGAAGATATAGCCATTCGACAGCTCATAAAATCTGAAACTGCTCTTGCCGTTGCAACCAAGGCAGACCTGCTTAGCGAAACCGGACTTGAAAAACAAACGGAAAGTCTCGAAAAGAGCTTCGCAACTAAGTTCCTGCCCGTCAGCAGCGTCAGCGGTTTCGGCATAGATAACCTGTCAGCCTCAATCGACCTGCAAATTGCAGGCAGGGACAGTGAACGGGCGGCTGGTGTGGCCCTTACAGCCCGCCATAAGCAATCGGTCACCGAGGCTATAGAGAATCTCGACCAGGCCGTAGAAGAGCTCGAAAAAGACAATAACGAAGTGGCTGCGATGCTGCTCCGTGCAGCCTTCCAGTCCCTGGCGACCCTCGAACGCGAGCATATCGACGAGAAAATCCTCGATAATATTTTTGGCCAGTTCTGCATTGGGAAATGATACTCGATGCTGGATTCTCGATACTTGATACTCGATGAAAGTCTCAGGAATCAGGAAAATTCAGCACAGCATATTCTCCGCGATGCTCCTTCGCCGCCCTGTCGAATGCCTTAGCGGCCTTTATTTCATCTTTGAAGAATCCCAGATACACCGCTTTGGTGCCCACGTATATTCTTGCCAGCCATTTGTGATGCTGACGTGACCATGTTATACCGTTATAAGGTGATTTGCTCATTTTTCTTTTGCGGGTGGCGTTCCAGATATTCTGGCGGAAGGTTACCGGTCGCAGGTTTGCCTTACGATTGTCCAGTCTATTACGATTTATGTGGTCTGTGAACATTCCGTGTGGAACCGGGCATACAAGGCGGTGCATAAAGATGGCACATTTTTTGCCGTTCCTGCGTACGTGGCGTAGTGCATATCCTTTATTGTAATACCACTTATACTGATTTATCCGCCCGAAATCTTCGGGGTCAACGATGGCGAATTTGCCCTGAGTGAGTTTTATTCGGCGGAATGAATAGCCGTAGCGCAGGTGCCGATATAACAGCAGCAGAGACAGACCTAAACGAACAACCACGGCCGGGAGCCAGAGCTTGATTTGCATTTTGATAACCATCTTTTTTCTCCTACTCATAACAAAATGGAAAAATTTGTCTCCCCACCTTTGGATGAACTAGCGCGTTTTTGCGCTATTTTCAGAAATTTTCTGAGAATATTTTGCGTAAGTCCTTATCAGTAAAGGGCGAAAATTTTTTGAAAAAAGATTTTTTACCCTCGTACCCCCCTGCGCGATTTTGTTGCATTATTTTGCTACGCAAAAAATAATGGCAATTTTAGGGGTGTTTGGTATGCTATTTGCTAAACACAAGGATTTTACCGCAGAGGACGCTGTGACCGCAGAGATTTTGACGTGATAACAGGATTAACCGGATTTATATT
>CAYSTP010000156.1:0-5182 GCA_964434085.1 uncultured Pirellulales bacterium | reverse complement strand
ATAGTTGACTGTCGGCCGGGGGGACATAACAAGTCAATGGCTACAGGTGTGGGGATAGAGAGAAACCGGGTTGCGTAGTTGGTTCGCAGCTCTTTACCGGATTATTCAGGAGGAAAATAAAATGTCCGCTAAGTGTTTTTGTCTGTCTCTGGTTTCAGCCTTGGCTTTGCTGTCTTCGCTCTCAAACGGCGATACCAACCTGTTGACCAATCCCGGCTTTGAAACCGGCGATACTACCGGCTGGATTCCTCGAGGCTGTCCAATCAAAACCGTCACCGACCCCGCTCACGGCGGCGATTACAGCGCCAAGGCATACGATAAGACCGACACTTGGCAGGGAATAGAACAAAATATAATGGGGCTAATCAACGATGGTCAGACCTGCACTATTTCAGGCTGGGTAAGACTTGAGAACGTATCCGGTGCAAGTGTTATCATTACCGTTCAACAAGAAGACGGTCGCGGTACAAATTGGCATCGCGTCAGTGATGCAACGGGCTCTGATGATTTCTGGAGTTACTTGTCCGGTGATTTTACTCTCGATGTAAACGGCGTTTTAACGGCTTTGTCCGTTTACTTCGAATGCTCCGTCGCAGACGCCAATTTCTTCGTCGATGACGCCTCATTAACCATTCCCGGCGTTGACCCTAATCAGGCAACGGGCACGATTGACGCAAATACACTGCATCAGGAAATAGAGGGCTTCGGGGCGGCCGGCGCCTGGTATGAAGGCTGGCTTACTGCACACCCACAGAAAGATGAAATTTACGACGTCCTGTTCGGACAACTCGGCCTTGATATATATCGGCTGCGAAATACCTACGACCATCCCGACGGCGACGTGTACATGAATAATTCGGCTGAAATAGTCGCCTCGGGCGAGGCCACGTTAGGCCGTCCTCTGAAAATTATGATTTCCTCCTGGTCTCCCCCCGCTTATCTCAAAAGCAACGACAGTACAACCGGTGGGGATAACGCAACGCTTGACGGCGGCCCCAGCAGTTATGTGTACTCGCAGTTCGCAAGCTGGTGGGCCGATAGTATAACAGCCTGGAGCAGTTATGGTGTGGATGCCGACTATATCAATATACAAAACGAATGCGATTACGATGCCAGTTGGGACTCCTGTCGCTTTGAACCCCAGCAGACCACAAGCATCGCGGGCTATGACGAGGCCTTCGAGGCGGTCTATAATGAGATGTATTCACGCTTCGGCTCGTCTATGCCGAAGATGCTCGCCGCCGAAACGGCCGGAATGGACAGAATTGCCGAGTACTTATCCTACATAATTAATCCTTCCCATCTCTATGGTTATGCACACCATCTCTATAATTGCTACGGCGACGGTGATTCAACACCCGGCTGCGGCTCAGACCCCGACAGGTATCTTGCGCGAATGACCAACTTCGTCTCACAGTACGGCGACAAACCCCGGTTCCAGACAGAGTACGAATTCTCGACCGGCACATGGACCGATGCAATGAATACGGCACTTTTACTGCATAACTCTCTCACCATCGAGCAGGTATCTGCATATATTTACTGGGATTTGTTCTGGGGCGATAACGGAGGTCTGGTAACTCTCGATAATCCCTGGCAGCCGGACCCGGGCTATACAATCAATCCCGTATATTACGCCTTTAAGCACTACTCGGCTTTCATCCATTCAGGCTGGCAACGTCTGGAGACCTCGGTCGATTCATTCAATCCGAGAATGTCGGCCTACATCGGTCCCGATGGCCGGCAACTGACCGTAGTAATAATCAACACTTCTTTTGACATCGATGTCGAATTCGACCTGTCCTTCTGCGGATTGCCCCTCGAAGACAGTGACGTTTATCGTTCGAGCGAAACGGAAAGTTGCGTCCTTGTAGGCGGCCTCGACCCGGCCAATCCCATGACGCTGCCCACAAGGTCCATAACAACTATTGCACTTTGGACCGGAACACCGCCTGTCGCCGATGCCGGGCCAAACGATATCGCCTATGCATTCATCGATGGCTGGGCCGATGTCAACCTGGATGGCTCAGGCTCTTACGACGATGACGGCGACCCGCTCAGTTACTACTGGAGTTGGAATATCGACGGAAACGACTATGAAGCAAACGGCGTATCACCTGCAATCCGGCTGCCGGTCGGTGAACATACGATAACACTTGTAGTCGACGACGGCATTGTGACCTCTGGGCCGAATTGCTGTACGATAAACGTTATCCCGCCGCTGGATGCCAGGCTGTTGTATATGCCTTCCAACCTAGACCGGCGAGCTACCCGTGGTCGGCTGCTGGCATTGGTCTCGATGCCTCCAGGCGTTTACAAGGCCGAAGTCAACATGGCAGTGCTGCCCACTATGTATCCGATCGAAGTTAAAGCCCAGCGCCAATTTGTCTTTGGTTCACGTTATCACTCACGGACCCGCACTCACATCTTGACATGGTTCAAAAAATCGCAGTGCATCGAAAAGCTCCACCCGGGCATTAATGAGGTTACTGTCGTCGGCAAATTAACGTCAGGCCGATACTATCGGGCTGACGGCCGGCTGTGGCTCCTCGAAAAAAGACAGCATTTCTGGCAGCCTTTCTACCGCGAATGGAGAAAATGGCGCCGGCGATGGTATAATTGGAGAACAAACGAGTTTTAGACCGGTATGAACTAAAAATATACAATTTTATAAAGAAGTCTTCTCAGACCTAAGTGCCGAATACAATCCATATCTCGTGCATCATTGCGGTGTGGAAGATGTGCATTAAAAGTATAAATACGTTCCTTTACATCACGGCAGTTCTATCATTTCCGCTGTGTTATGGCGGTGAAAATCTGCTTACGAATCCGGGTTTTGAAACCGGCACTACCTCCGGCTGTAATTCGTTCGGCAGCAGCATATCCGCTGTAACAGCCCCACATTCAGGCACCCATAGCGCGCTGGTCACCGGCAGAACGGCAACCTGGAATGGAATAAGACAAACAATGCTCGGTCTGGTCAGTAACGGCCAGACCTGCACCATTTCGGGCTGGGCAAAACTCGAAAATACCTCAAGTGATTTACTTAAACTCACCGTTAAACAGACGGACGACGGCGGGACACATTATCATCCAATTGACTCCGCCACCGGAAACAACAGCACATGGACCTACCTGTCCGGTGATTTTACCCTCGATGTAAACGGTGTTCTTGCCGATTTGTTTCTTTACTTTGAAGGACCTGCCGCAGATGTGAATTTTTACGTTGATGATGCATCCCTGATTGGCCCGGCCCCCGACCCGAATCATGCTGATGCTCGGGTCGATGCGGTAACACGCTATCAAAGGATAGAAGGCTTCGGGGCGGCGGGAGTCCACTATGTGAACTGGCTACAGGCACATCCGGACAAAATTGAGATTTACGACGTCATCTTCAGGCAGCTCGGCCTTGACATCCTTCGTATTGGAAATGCTTATGACCATAATGACGGGGCTGCGAGAATTGCCGGCTGGGCTGAATTAGTGGCAGCGGCAGAGACGTCTCTATGCCGTCCCATTAAGGTTATGATTACTTCCGGTTCACCGCCGGCTCATCTTAAAAGCAATAATGACACATCAGGGGGTACGTTAGCCAGGTATCCCGGTGCCGGCTACAAATACGACCAGTTCGCCCAATGGTGGGCTGATAGTTTGGAATACTATTCGAGTTCCGGCATAAAGTGTGAATACGTGAGTATGCAAAACGAGCCGGACTATATAGACGTTTGGGACACCTGCAAATTCACACCTGCCGAAACCTCGGAATGGGCCGGCTATAACGAGGCATTCGAAGCGCTTTATCAGAAGCTGGATTCCCGGATGTCTGAGATGCCGAAACTGCTGGCCCCGGAAACAATCGGCTTTGGCTCCAGCCAGGCATATATCGACGCACTTACCGATGCAAACCATGTATACGGCTTTGCGCATCATCTATACGGCGATGGTGACTACAATCAGCCCGATTCTTTCGTCCCGGACATGCAAAATTACAGCGCTCAGTATGGTTATAAGCCACTGCTGCAAACAGAGTTTGCCGCCGCCAGTGGTGTATCTTTCCAGGCGGCATTGATAATATCCCGCCACATACACAACAGCCTGGTCTATGAGGGCGTGTCCTCATATTGCTACTGGGACCTGTTCTGGGGTGACAGCGGAGGCCTTGTAACAATCGAATTTCCCTGGCAATCAAATCCGGGGTACACTATCAATCCTGTTTACTATGCATTTAAGAATTATTCAGCCTTCATACATTCCGGATGGCGACGGCTGGAAGCTTCAACAGACTCACCAAATCCAAGAATATCAGCATACATCAGTCCCGATAACAAACAACTGACTGTAGTAATAATCAATACCGACGCTGACACTAACGTCGAACTCGATCTTTCTTTCAACAACTTTTCCGTCGAGGATGGTAATGTATATCGTACAAGCTCAATGCAGAATTGCGAGTTGATAGGAGATTTTAATGACTCCGGACCTTTGATTTTGCCCGCAGAATCTATAACAACTCTGGCACTTTTCGGTACTTTGATTCTTACCGACTGCCAGCAGGTACAGGATGCCGGATTGAACCTGGCGGGCGACCTCGACGGCAATTGTTATGTCAACCTTGCGGACGTATCGGTTCTGACGGACCAGTGGCTTTCAAGTAATCCCATTGCAATCCCACCAAATCATACTCCTGATATTCTCTCTGACAACAAAGTCAATCTTTCTGACCTTGCCGTTCTGACAAATGACTGGTTAAACTGCAATAATCCGCAGGACAGCAACTGTATAAAGAACTGGTAGGGGCTAAACATCGTATAAATAAAAAGAGGTAACATGCAGACTAAATATCTAAGCATATATTTGTTTCTAACTGCTTTTCTGCCATTAGCAACGTCTTATGGTTCAGATAATATACTTACAAATCCCGGTTTTGAATCGGGGACAACAGGCTGGTCGGGCTTTGGATGCAGTTTTACAACATCACCAACCACATACCACAGCGGCACTAAAAGCGGCTATGCTTCCGGCAGGACTGCAACGTGGAATGGAATCAGCCAATCATTACTGGGCAAGATGACCGCCGGCAAGACTTATACCCTTACTTACTGGATAAGACTTGAAAACGCTTCAGGTAGCGGCGACACAATAGGGGCAACTATTTCGAAAACAGACAGCAGCGGCACCCATT
>CAYSTP010000155.1:0-5254 GCA_964434085.1 uncultured Pirellulales bacterium | reverse complement strand
GACCTGCACCTGCTTTGTAACTTCCATGGTGCGGTCAAACCTACGGGACGTCGCCGCACATGGCCACATGAACTCACCCGCGAAGCTGTTCGTGGTCACGAATACCACATGACTCGTTACCATCGTATTCAGTCTGCTGACCATGACGAGATAGTCCTGTTCACCCGCTTTCTGGCTGGTCCGGCTGATTATACCCCAACTGCCTTCGACCTCCGCGAAATGGTTGGCTATACCTGGTCGCATCTGTTGGCCCAGGCAGTGGATATGACCTCTCCACTGCTGCACTTCGCCGGCAAATACCAGGACTTTATAGGCAATCCTGCTGAGGATTTTTTGCGTCATCTGCCCTCGACTTGGGATGAAACTATAGTTTTACCAGGTAGCGAGATTGGCAAAACGGTCGGCTTTGCGCGGCGACGTGGTCAGGAATGGTATATTGGTTTACTCAACGGCGGCGAAGCTGCTGCTCTGTCAATCGAGCTATCTTTTCTGGGGCAGGGGATATGGCAGGCCGAGGTGTTTGGCGATGTCCCTGGTAATCCGGCAACCTTTAAGCGTGAAAACAAGGATGTGACAGCCGCCGACAAGCTTACCTTATCCATGAGTCCGCGCGGCGGTGCCGTTGTCTGGATTACGAAGACCCGGTAGAGTGTTTTGGGGGGGACTGAGCCGATACCGCGAATGCCAAGTCTTATGACATGACAACCCGAAACATGCGTGTCTATTATGTATGCTTAATGCGATATGATACAAATGACAAATAAGCGACTTATAAAATTAGGTAATTATTACGATTCTTCCTCCGAAAGAATTTTTAAAGTCAAATGATTTTCACTTTTCAGATAAAACTCAGAATTCTGTAAAAGTTTTTGTGTACGGGAATGGGGGGGCATTTTCAGAACTATTCAAAATTTTTAACAGAATTGACTGATGCAAACATATCGGTTTTTAAGTATCAAGAAGGGATAAAAGTGTCCCCTGAAGATAGAGTTATTGTGATTACCCCTCTGATGAAAATTCCGCAGTTTCGACTGCGGGGTTCTTTGTTATGTACTATCTATGTAATAAGTCTTTGATTAAACCTCGGTCAGATGGCTTGTGAATACTGTGGCAAAAATGGATGATCCTAAACAGCTTGATTAAATTGAGCAGATTGAAAATGATTGAATTACGGATTAACCCGAGCCCTCATTTGCAACAAAATTTGCAACAGAGGTGCACATTTGGCTCTCTGTTTGCTCTCGGTCGCCTCTCGGCCAGCATCATAAGTCTTTTTTTCGCAGTTATTAATCGTTTACTGACAAGTACTTACAAACGCCGAGTCCGGACTGAAAATCCGTGTGTCGGCGGTTCAAATCCGCCCCTGCCCAATTTTACCTAATGTCTGCACGCCAGCGGTCAGCTTGCACGCGTGTACAGAAAATTTTTTGCCGTATTCAGGAAACCGGCGAGGATATTCTTTCTTAACTGCCTCTATCAATGCCTCTATGCCGTCAGATTTTACCAGCGCTCCTGCTGCGCCTTTATCTCCGCCGCCGAGCATCCTCGCCCCCAATACGCCTGGCACCTGCCGGGCGATATCGCACATCGCTTCGAGCTGCGGCCCTGAAATTTTATATTGGTCTCTAAGCCCGATACCATCTTCGTTAAACAGCCGCCCTACTGTCTCAATATCGCCCTGCTTCCAGGCATCAAGCATCTCATAGAAGCGTACCTGTGCGTGATAAATATAATCCAGACGCTTGCACAACTCCGGATATTGGGTTTTGAACTGACTAATGATTTTATCGTATAGTTCCCGGGTCCTCACATCAGCCAGACATTTGATTTCATAGCCGGCTTTCTGAATCAATCGGACAAACTCCTCACATTCAGCGCGACGTATCTTATACGTTGATTTTTCCAAACCGGGCCGGACTGTTCCGGTGTCAAGTATGACTATACCGAAATCGTCACCACCGGCACCGAAGGGTACATACTCAATCGACCTGCTCTGCGGTTTATAATGAACGCCGGCCCCAGCATTTGCGAACAGAATCACAATCTGGTCAAGCTGGCCGCACGGTGAGCCTATATAATCGTTCTCAACCGCCTGGGCCATATCGACAACCTTAAGCCGCTCATCGACCTTGATGCTATTGGCATCGAGGACAGACAATATCAAATTCAGCGTCAAAGAGGCGCTGCGGCTCATCCCGCCACCAGGTATATTGCCGTACAGAACAGCATCTATCCCCCTGGTCAACCTATAACCTTCACGCCTGAGAACGTAATCAACACCATACGGGAATCGAGCCCATGTATCAGCTACCTCAGCCGACTTTGGCTTCGGCACCTTGCCAATTTCGAATTCGACCACGCCGTCATCCGGAAAATTGCCGCTAAAAAGCCTCATCTTTCCGGTGCCGCTGGGCTTATAGGCAAGCCAGATGAATCTGTCGGTGCCTACACCGAACAGCTCCGTTCCGTTATAATCTCCATGCTCAACGCCAAAACAAAACCGTGAAGAGCTCCTGCGGACTTTCGCACCTGCTATATCGATATCTGCCTGCCTGGCTAATTCTTTTAGTTTCGAGATTGCCTGTTGGTCATGCCTTTCTAAAGCCATCATATCTCCTGACTATTACCAGAAAATTATATAAAGTGCCAAAGTGATTGCAATAACACCCAGACCAAGCCAGAGTACCGATGGGGTCGGTTTCATATCAAATTCTTCCCTGACCGGCATCTTAATCGGCTCCGGGAGGGGTTTTACGATGCGCATAATGCCCATCACAACAAGAGCCGCAACAAAATTAATCGCAATACGATTTAAAAACGCAATCGTCGGAACACCTTCAAAGCCCATGCCTTTGAACAGGGGCTCAAGAGAAGAGCTGATGGAACCGAACACCTCGTAACCGCTGAAGAATATCAACAGAAGCGAGTAAACAATAACGCTGGAAATTAACGCCGCAATGCCCGCCTTGCGCGGCGCACGCTTGACAATAAAACCAAAAAGGAACGCCGCCAAAATACCAGGCGAAATGAAACCCTGAAATTCCTGTATAAAGGTAAATATGCCGGTCGGGAAATCCTTGACGAAGAAAGCTATAACTCCGCCGATGGCAACAAATACGAGCGTCGATATTCGGCCGACAGCAATCAAGGTTTTTTCAGAAGCATTCTTGTAAAAATGACGTTTGACCAGGTCGATAGTGAAAATAGTGGAGGCCGAGTTAAGCATTGAAGCCAGTGAGCTTATTACTGCGCCGCTGATAGCGGCCAAAATGAAAGCTCTCACTCCGGGGCCGACAAGCTCTTTAATCAGCATCGGGTAGGCGGCATCGGTCTTAAGCTCACCATTTATAATCATATCGTGCTTATAAAGCTGCAGGGCCATAATGCCCGGCAGGATGATTATAAAGGGGATAAGAAGCTTCAGCCCTGCCGCAAAAATTACACCCAATTGACCCTGCCGCAGAGTCTTAGCCGCAAGTGTACGCTGACAGATATACTGATTTAATCCCCAGTAATAAAAGTTGGGTATCCAAAGTCCAATTACTAAAGCCGTCCAGGGCAGAACCGGATGGTCCTTAGACAAAATCACATGCATCTTATCTGAATTAGCTTCAAAGAACGACTTCACACCAATAGCCTTAAAACCGATAAACATCGTAATCGCACCACCGATTATCAAGGCAGAACCCTGAAACAAATCCGCCCAGGCCACGGCTTTCAATCCCCCCCAGACTGTATAGATAGAAGCAATTACAGCGATTACGACAATACCGTAAATCAAGTGATTAACATTGTTCAAGTCACCAAATATGGTCTGTAATGTAAGACCTCCGGAGTATATCACAGTTGAGATTGTTACGAGAACGTAGGTAAATATCGTCAAAATCGCCATAAAGGCGCGAGCCGAGACATCATAGCGGTATTCTAAATACTGCGGAATGGTGAATATGCCGGTTCGAAGAAACTTCGGCAAAAAATACAACGCTACAACAACAAGCGTTATCGCTGCCATCCATTCGTAGCTTGCAATAGCCATCCCAGCTATCCCTGCTCCCTGACCAGCCATCCCGACGAAATGTTCCGTCGAAATATTGGCTGCTATCAGAGACAGGCCTATCAAAGGCCAGAATAAGCCTCGGCTGGCAAGGAAGAAATCTTCACCTGTCTTCTCCCTGCGACTCTTGAACATGCTTACGCCGATTACAATCCCAAAGAAAATGACAAATACACTGATGTCAAGAACGCTAAGTCCCATGGGTTATCCCTTTACTTAAGTCCTATCAATCTTATGCCCTTGCAAACTCTAACGAGTCTAACGACATCCGTGGAGTCATTGAGACAGCTGTCACCGGAGATACCTCAAAGCTACCCAGACCATCAGGCGGCCCCTCATCAAGACCCTAACAACCGGTGACACAATAACACTAACACAACGACGGCCGAATAATACTAACCCGCCCGATTTTTACCATCAAGAAAAAAATAATCACCACAGCAGCCCCAAGCTGATACAAAAACACTTGTCAAAGTCGGCCGGATTTCAACCGCTGTCTTCGTGGTATTGGACTGTCTTATAGCCCCTCTGCCTGGAAAATTCGAAGGTGTATTCGAGTACATACAAATGATATGAGTATTCGTCTCGCCTGGTATCGTGTGCGTTTTCTTCTTTGGCCTTGTCGTAAAGCGTGCACCTGCTATTGCTGCAAACGCCCTCGGTATAATGGTCATTATCATTACAATAGTTCTGTACGTGATATTTCGGTAAGCCACTATCACAGTCGGTCCCGAAAAAAACGCGATGGATATTTAAACGACCCTACATCATAAAAGCTGGTCAGAAATTCGTTCAAAACGACTTCTCTTGCTACCGCGTCAGCCAGCCGCCGTCGACAGGAACTATCGAACCGTTCAAATACGACGCGGCCTCGGACGCCAAAAACACGACAATACCTTTAAGGTCTTCGGGTTCACCCCAGCGGCCTGCCGGAATTCTTTCAAGAATAGCTTTACTTCGAACAGGGTCAGTTCGCAGCGCAGCCGTGTTATCTGTGGCCATATAGCCGGGTGCTATGGCGTTTACGTTAATGTTGTCCTTGGATAATTCATTGGCCATCAACCTAGTAAGACCTGCTACTGCACTTTTCGAGGCGGTATATGAAGGAACAAGTATGCCGCCCTGGAAGCTGAGCATCGAGGCTGTATTTATGATTTTCCCCCCTCGCCCCTGCCTGATGAATACCTTTGCAACTGCCTG
>CAYSTP010000154.1:0-5260 GCA_964434085.1 uncultured Pirellulales bacterium | reverse complement strand
AATATAATCAGAATCACAAGGCCTAATTCTCACAAATGGCCGTTCCGTCGCTTCTGCCCTTGGCAGTAATCTTGCGGTTTAGTAACCCGGCCCCCAGAAGGCGGGCTCTTCGACAGCCGACGGCAGGGTCAGGTCCGGCCAGTACATATATTGGCCCGTACGGTGCGGCTGTTCAAAACCCACCGGCCAGACAAGCTCATCGGTCCTGCGTCCCTTGATATTGCCGACATGGCCGTCAACATAAAGCAGGTTCATGGTGCCGTTGTGATAGAAACCGCTCGTACTGCGATAATGCCCGTCGCGAGGAAGGTTGTACTTGGCAACCGAAGGCGCATCTGCGTCGTAGAATTGGGCAGCGTAGCTGGTTTCACCGAAAATAAAACAGTCTGAAGGATGTCGTATCTCAGCAAGAGTGTAGCCGCCGGCCGGGCCAAGTCTTAATTCCGGCGGGACCTGCGGGGCGTTTCTCTGAGGATAGTATCCGTTCGGCGCGTATGAAGTCATAGGATTATGGGGACAGTTCAGAAAACCCCGCGGGTAGGCATCTTTGTCTTCAGGGCAAATCCACAAATCAGTGGTATTTTTCAAAATGTCTTTTTCGTCGGCTGACTCGCCCACATAAGGCAGCAATCGCACAAACCACATTGACTTGGCTTCGTCGGTGGTGTGGGCATACATCATTTCACCGGTGGTAATAATCTTTTGGTCGTGGCCTTCGGCATAAGCCTGTATCGCCAGAGATATCTGCTGCATCTGGGCGGCGCATTGAATCCGCCGGGCATTTCGCTTCACCTTACTCATGGCAGGCAATGTTATGGCCATAAGCAAAGAAACTACACTGATTACAACAAGCATTTCGATAAGAGTAAATGCCCGTAGATGATTCTCCGAAGCGCGTTTGTATTTTAAGGCACGCATATTATATGAAATTAAAAGGCAAATTATCATGGAACCTGGTCCTGTTCAAGCCAATGACCGAGCAGAATCTCAATGTCACTGAAGTCAATGGAGTTGTCCGGATACAGGTCCGACTGTGGAGCAGTTCTCCCGTAGTCGCCGGCAACTACCGCAAAATCGCGAAAGTTCACTATGCCGTCAGCAAACAAGTCGGGCGTAATACTTCGAGTATCAATATCAACCTCATCGATTACAGCAGCTCCGCCCATCGGTGGGCTTAGTTCTATAGGGTAGTGCCAGGTGGCGAGGCGGATATATTCTTCTGCCGGCTGGTCCGGCATGACGTATGTAACGGTAAGACGGTACCATTGGGATATTCTGCCAGGCGGGTTATTGGGTTCGTTTGGCTCTTCAAGCAGTAAATATGCAAGTTCCGGAACATTTGCGTCAGTGAAATTCGGGTCCGTGGCTATATCAATATCATATGTTTTGCCACCATCGTTGCGGGCAAGATAGGCCATCTGAATCCAAATCTGTTTTTGCCATAAAGGCGGCCGTTGAAGATTAGGTATGCGAAAAGTAAGCATTACGTTACCCATTCCGCCATAATAGCCTTGCCGGTCAGTTTCCAATCCCATGTCAGTGAGGTCCGATTTGTAACCTACTGCGCCGGGGATGGAAGGTATATAGTCATTGAAATCAACACTAATCAGAAAAGGTTGGCCAAAATCATTAATCCAGTTGGGGTCGCCGTCGGGGGGCACGTTGGGAAGGTTTTCCGTCTGGTCGGTCAAGAAGTCCCAGCTCTGGTGGGTAAAATCGTTGCTGTCGCCCCAGTCAGGCGGATTCAGGTAATCCGCACCGGCACGCCATCCGCACAGACAACAAAGGCCGACTAAAAACCCGCATAAAAACTTCTGCATAACCGTTCTCGCGACAGTAAAAAACTGATTATCTTTGTAAAACCCAAACCGGTCAAGATTCGATTTCTGTCGTTGAAGTTAGCGCTTATATGGCGTAGGAATGCAGGCCCGCAAAAAGCCGAGAAAGGTTCGCCCACAGCAACGTTATCATCACAGCCGCAAAACCGCCCAGAGCCCACAGACCGTTGATTCGCGGATAATTTCGTTTGAACATAACCCGCCAGTGAAAATACCCGACGTAAATCAGCAGCGTAGCAAGCGACCACAACTCCTTCGGGTCCCATCCGAAATAATCCGCCCAGGCGAACTGCGCCCAGATACTGCCGAGGACCAGGCCGAGAGCCATTAAAGGAAAGCCGGTGCGAATCAGCCGATAGGTATCTTCCTCGTGAATAGTTCTACTCTGTCGAACGGCGGTGAGCGTCTGCATCGCCGCGACGGCGGCCTTGAACATGAAGATATAACCAAGCACATACGCCCCGACGTGAGGAACAAAAAACGGACTTTGCAAAGCAGGCGGCAGTTGCTTCGGCGTTTCGCTAAAGACAAAACCGGCGGGAAAAAGAATTATCGCACCGATGAGCATATCTATCGCACGCTGATTGACCCGCAGAAGCCTTTCACTTAAATATGAAAGGACACATAGGCCGGCGCCCATCGTAATGAATAATTCAAACAGATTCTGCATCGGTACATGGCCGGCGTTGAGCCACCGATAAATAAACGACCCTGCCGAAAAAACAAATGCTGCAATGAAAATCCCGTTTGCCGCTTTACGAAGACGCAAAAGCCGCGTCAAAAACGCAAGCAGATACGCCGCCATTGCCGCATAAATAAGAAGTCCCTGTATGGAACACTTAATTGCCATTGTTTATCTTATTCGCTCCTGCCTTGGCCATCGGCGCCAGCCAGCAGCGTCCAAACAACCCTGCAACCAATAACACATACCCGGCAAAAACCACAAACAAGCCGCTATCCGAAGCAACCGCCAGGAC
Organism: uncultured Pirellulales bacterium; assembly: GCA_964434085.1. Taxonomy (GTDB): domain Bacteria; phylum Planctomycetota; class Phycisphaerae; order Sedimentisphaerales; family Anaerobacaceae; genus JBBABK01. Next base: position 2,445 of record CAYSTP010000154.1, on the reverse strand, counting down.
AGTGTATTTGCCTGCTGCTTCATCGAATGAGCTCTGGTAGAAATAATAGCCGCCGTAGTGCAGCGGCTTGTTTAGTTCAATTGTCTTTCTCTTAACAACCTTGCCATCCTCAATCACACTTATATCACTCAAATAATCACTCACCACACGGCGGCCGTCCGCATCGGGCGAGTCATAGAGCTCCATCCAAAAATCATTCAGCCCGAGCGCAAAGGGCAGCTCAAAAACGCCCTCGTGCCCGGACATTAAAACTTTATTGATTTTGTGGCCTTCATAGACAAGCATTCGCCCGCTGTGCACCTTGTCTATGCCGAACAATTTCTTTTGAATCTCATGACCGGTCTGGCTCGCCCAGATTGACCCGGCCAGAATCCCGATACAGCCTAAGTGAATAAGTAAAAGTGACGGGCGTTTAACGAGTGACGGGAAAAGAACCAGCGAGGCTGCGAATGCGATGGTAATCAGAAACCAGAAAATCTGCATGGGAACTGAGTTGAACAGTTCTGACGCGCGCTCGGCACCGACAAATGCGCCGTAGATACTCAACACAATCAGCGCTGTCACCAGCGTAAGGACAAACCACATTATGATTCGTTTGAAGGTGTTCATCGTATGTCATTATAATAGCCACGAAGAGGTACGAAAGACACAAAAATAATAGCCACAGAGATAACCGAGGGCGCGGAGAAAAGAAAAGTAAACTGTAGAATTACAGAGCAAAATTCAAAAATGTTTATTTCGCAAAATCGGGGAAAGGCCGCAGGGAATTTTAAATTTTGCAGTTTTTGAGTTTGAAGGTAAAATTGGCGTTTGTGGTTTACAAAAACTATTTGGGAAGGAAAATAAATGAACAGGAAATGGTACGATTTGGTTGTATTGGCGTTATTGGTAGTTGTGGTTGCCGGCTGCAGCGCTAAAAAACGTGGCGTTGTCGCAGAAGGCGCGAAACTGGAAAAACTCGCCGGCGGTTTTAAGTTCGTGGAAGGGCCGGCGGCTGATGCTGAGGGTAATATCTTTTTTACGGACATTCCCAACAATCGAATTCACAAGTGGTCCTTAGACGGTGAGCTGTCAACGTTTCGCGAAAACTCCGGAGGGGCCAACGGCCTATTCTTCGACAAAGACGGTAATCTGTTAGCCTGCGAAGGAGGCGGACGCCGGTTAGTATCCATCGACCCAAAGGGCAACGTGACAGTGCTGGCTGATAAGTACAACGGCAAACGATTTAACAGCCTCAACGACCTCTGGATTGACCCGAAAGGCGGTGTTTACTTTACCGACCCGCGATACGGCAGCAGAAACAATATGGAGCAGGATGGGGAGTATGCGTACTATCTGGCGCCGGAGCGTGATAGAATAGTCCGTGTGGTCGATGATATGGTCAGGCCTAACGGAGTAATCGGCACAACTGACGGCAAGAGGCTTTACGTCGCAGACCACGGCGGGGGAAAGACATTTGTGTACAGCATCAATAAAGACGGGACGCTGTCGAATAAAAAACTCTTTTCACCGGAAGGCTCCGACGGGATGACCCTGGATAACGAGGGTAATGTTTATCTGACGACTGATGGTGTGGCGGTTTATAACAAGAACGGTGAAAGGATTGAAACAATCGAGGTTCCCGAAAAGCCTACCAATGTTTGCTTCGGCGGCAAAGATAAACGGACGCTCTTTATCACGGCCGGAAATTCATTATACTCGGTGCGGATGCGGGCGGCCTCAGTAGCGAAGAAGTAACACGGTGAATTCGCCGTTCTGAATTTCCCCGATTCTACATAAACAGCACGCCAATCTGATAAGTGAACAAAGTCAGAATGTACGCCAGCACGGTCAGGTACGTAAACTGAAATATAGGCCATCGCCATGAACCTGTCTCGGCGCGAGTGATTGCCAGCGTTGCGGCACACGGCGCATAAATCAGACAAAACAACATTATGCAAAATCCCGTCAGCGGACTGTACTCTTTCACTAACTTATCACCCAACGTTACTGAATCCTCGTCCGTCTCGCCGACCGCATGAACGATTCCTAGTTGCGATACGAACACTTCCTTCGCCGCCGTGGCCCCGATAAGGGCGGTCCCGATTTTCCAGTCGAAGCCGAGCGGCCGCAGAGCAGGCTCAACGGCCTTTCCCACCCTGCCAATAATTGAGTGTTCGAGTTCAGCCTGCTGAGCCTGCTGCGGTGTCAGCCCGCTTAACGACTCCTGAGAGGGTTTCGGATAGGCAGTCAAGGCCCACAAGATTATAGATACGGCAAGTATAACCGTACCCGCTTTTTTGAGATACATCCACGCCCGCTGCCACATATGTATCAGAACCCCGCGCGCAGTGGGCAGCCGATAAGGCGGCAGCTCCATCACAAAAGGCATAGTCTCGCCTCTGAACAGAGTATTGCGAAGCACACGCGCCGCGATTACCGCCAACGCAATTCCTATTATATATA
>CAYSTP010000153.1:0-5291 GCA_964434085.1 uncultured Pirellulales bacterium | reverse complement strand
GTCTATATGTGTACGCCGGAGTATATGGCCGAATACGCCAAGAAATTCTTCGAAAAAGGCGCCAAAATAATCGGCGGATGCTGCGGCACAACACCTAAGCACATAAGAGAAATCGTCCGCGCGGTGGGCGGACTCGATAAGGCCTCCAGAAGTACAATCTCAACGGTAAAGGTTTCACCACGGCAGCCAACACCTGTGGCCAAGCCGCTCGAACCGCTGTCCTTAGCAGAAAAGTCCCGCTGGGGCAAGAGGCTGGCAAGCGGACAGAAGGTAACAACAATTGAGCTGACCCCGCCCCGCGGAGTCGCCATAGAACAGACCCTTGCCAAGGCCAAACTGTGTGAGCAGATGGGCGTCAACGCAATAAATCTTCCCGACGGACCTCGCGCCAGCTCAAGACTTAGCCCGATTGCCGCCGCCGCAAAAATCGAACAGGAGACCGGCATAGAGACCATCGTGCACTTTTGCTGCAGGGACAGAAACCTCATCGGGATGCAATCGGACATCCTCGGCGCACACGTACTCGGCCTGCGAAACCTTCTGATTATAACAGGCGACCCGCCTAAGCTCGGCGAGTATCCGAGTGCAACCGGCGTATTCGATATGGATTCGATTGCCCTTACCTCGGTCGTCAAAAACCTGAACGTCGGGATTGATATTGCCGGCAACCGGTTTTCACCCGGCTTGAGTTTCACGCTCGGAGTTGGCGCTAATCCGGTGGCGGTGGACATCGAACGTGAAATAGAAAAATTCAGACAGAAAGTCATGGCTGGAGCCGAGTATGCCATAACTCAGCCGGTCTTCGACGTCTCGATGCTCCTGGACTTTATAAAGGAAGTTCGGGACGTCAAGATACCAATCATCGCCGGCATCTGGCCCTTCACCAGTTTAAAGAACGCCGAGTTTATGGCCAACGAGGTGCCCGGGGTAGTCGTACCGGATAAGCTGATTGAACGCATGGACAGAACTAAAACTAAAGAGCAGGCAAAGATAAGAGGTATCGAAATCGCCCGCGAGATTGTTGAGCAAATCGAAAGTCATGTGGCCGGTTTTGCTGTCAGCGCACCATTCGGCAATGTCGAAACCGCCTTAGCGGTCCTCGGCAAGAGCGCCGCTGTCTGAAAAACGCACTGGTTCTGAATTATCCAGTTGGGCATGTCGGTGTTGTTTCTGATTTTTGATTCTTCCGAATCAGCATAACAACGATACCGCCCAGTATCATGGCGACACAAAGAACCTGCCCCATGGTTAAAAAATCTAATATTGCCCCCAGCCCGGGATTTGGCTCTCTCACAAATTCGACGAAAAATCGCACCGTTCCGTAGCCGATGATGTACAAACAAAAAAGAAAGCCGTCAAAATATCGCTTCTTCCTCAGGCTCCAGAGAATCACAAACAGGAATATCCCCTCGAAAAAGGCCTCGTATAGCTGCGACGGGTGCCGCAATTGACCTAAAGGGTCTAATGGGAAATACATACCCCAGGGCACGGAAGTAACTCGGCCATATAATTCTCCGTTGAGAAAATTACCTATCCTGCCGAATGTATATCCCAAAGGAATTGCCGGGGAAAGTAAATCTGCAAAGCGCCAAAAATTTATTTCGTTTCTGTAGCAGAAGAGCAGGGAGACAAAAACGACACCAAGCAATCCGCCGTGATAGGACATCCCGAAAAAGCCGACATACCGAAACCCGTTGGAATAATCAAAAGGGCTGATTATTTCTAATGGGTGTGCAACGAAGTATTTCAAATCGTAGAACAGAACGAACCCGAGCCTTCCCCCAATCAGCACGGCAAAAACAACCCATATAAAATATTTTTGTATCGTAGCTTTAAGGTACTCGTAACCCTCGTTTCTCAGCCGGTACATAACAAGCAGATACGTGACGGCGAAGGCAACAAGATACATCAGGCCGTAATAGCGTATTTGAAATGAACCGATATGGATGATATTGGGGTTGATATGCTCTGGAAGATGGTTCCACCAATTCATCAGAAGCTCTTAACCATCATTTAGCCAGGCTGGTTCTCACTATTTCCGCGGCCTTGGCAAGGGCATCGTCTATTTTCTCCGGATTTTTCCCGCCTGCCTGAGCCATTTGTGGTCTTCCGCCTCCGCCGCCGTCAATAATCGGGGCAATCTCTTTTACGATATCACCCGCCTTGATGCCTTTTTTAATCAGGTCGTCGGTAACACCTGCAATCAGGTTCGCCCTATCACCGTCAACATAGCCGAAAACTGCCGCTGCCGACTTGGCCTTTTTCTTTATCATATCGACCGCCGCGCGTGCCTGCTCGGCGCCGGTTGAGCTGAGCCTGCCGATTACAACTGAGGTTTCACCGATTTTTTCAGCCTTTTCCAAAAGCTGTCTCGCTTCGGATATAACATCGGCGCCTCCTCGCTTCGACGCAGTCTTTAGCTCCTTGCCGAGTTTTTTGTTTTCGTCGATAAGTGCATTAACCCGGTCAACTATTTGTTCGGCAGGGACTTTCAGAGTTCGACTCAACTCGTCAACAATATCACTTCTGGCCGACAGATAAGCCGTCAGGCCGGTACCTGTCAGCGCTGTAATTCTCCTTACGCCCGCAGCTATGCTTTCTTCCTTTGTGATTTTGAATCCTCCTATAGTACCGAGTCTTTCGACGTGCGTTCCGCCGCAAAACTCTCTGCTGAACGCGTCGCTGACCTGCTGTTCATCTTCTGCCCCGATAGCAACCACACGAACAACATCACCGTACTTTTCACCGAAAAGGGCCATGGCACCAAGCTTGCGCCCCTGCTCGATTGACATATCAACCCAGCTTACAGGCAAATCCGCTGCAATCTTCTCATTAACAAGGCCTTCCACCTCCGCGATTTGCTCCTTCGTCAAGGCTTTTGGACATGTAAAATCAAATCGCAGATAATTCGGCCCGACCAATGAGCCCTGCTGGCCGACACTTTTGCCCACAACCTTCTGCAGCGCCCACTGCAGCAGATGTGTAGCCGTGTGGTTTTTCTTGATTGCGTTCCGGTCTTTACTCACCGTAGCGGTAACTTTATCCCCTGCGTTAAAGGTCCCTTCGACGACCTTGCCCTGATGCAGCACGCAATCGGCAACCTTAGTTGTGTTTTCTACGATGAACTTACCGCTTGCTGATTCTACGGTTCCGCAATCGCCGACCTGTCCGCCCGCCTCGGCATAAAAGCACGTCTTGTCCAGAACAATCGCAACTCGTCTGCCCGATTCAACGGTCCCTTGTTTTTTGAATCCCTCTTCACCAACAAAACCGAGTATGGAAGTTTCGCACCGGTGGACTTTATATTTATGACTGTCATCAGTAACAGGCAGTTCGGTATCTGCAAGACCGGCAAAAACTACGGTGTCTTTCTGCGCAGCCCTTGCCCGCTGTTTTTGTTCCTCCATCAGCTCGTCAAATTTACCGGTATCAACTTTCAGACCTCTCTCTCTTGCCATAAGCTGTGTCAAATCAAGCGGAAAACCGTATGTGTCATAAAGCTGAAATGCGTCGTCACCGTTGATGGTCTTGTCCTTGGATTTTGCAGCCTTTTCGGCGGCGGATGAGAAGATTTCAATCCCCCGGTCGAGTGTTCTGCCGAAGTTCGCCTCTTCGGATTCGATTACGGTAGAGACAAATTCCTGCCTTTCTCTGATTTCGCTAAACGCGTCACCCATCAGATTAGTCAGGGTCGGTATCAATTTGTAGATAAACGGCTCGTGCATACCAAGCACCCTGCCGAATCGCGAAGCCCTGCGTAATATCCTTCGCAGAACATAGCCCCTGCCTTCGTTGGAAGGCACGCAGCCGTCGGTAATTGCAAAGGTAAGCGTCCGCAAATGGTCCGCAATCACGCGAAAAGCAATATCCTTTTCATCGGTTTCGCTCCTATCATATTTTTTGCCGGTCAGTTCGGATATCGCGTTCATCAAAGCCGTGAACAGGTCGGTATCGTAGTTTGATTTCTTGCCCTGCATGAAACGCGCTACTCGTTCGAGACCCATGCCTGTATCGACGTGCCTGGCCGGCAGCGGCGAGAGCTTGCCGTCGCCGTTGCGATTAAACTGTATGAAAACAAGGTTCCATATTTCAATAACGTTCGGATTATCTTTGTTCACCAGCGACCCACCGGACTTGTCGGGTGTATCGTCATAATGAATCTCGCTGCACGGACCGCACGGCCCGGTCTCACCCATCTCCCAGAAATTATCTTTGAGGTTCCCGGGGTGGATTCGCTCTTCAGGCAAAAACTTCGTCCAGAACCGTCGGGATTCTTCGTCCGGCTCGACGCCGTGCGCTTCATCACCCTCAAAGTAAGTCGCGTGCAGACGCTGCGGGGCCATCTTCCATACATCCGTCAGAAGCTGCCACGCCCATTCAATAGCCTCGGCCTTGAAGTAATCGCCGAACGACCAGTTACCAAGCATCTCAAAAAAAGTGTGGTGATATGTATCAACGCCTACTTCCTCGAGGTCGTTGTGTTTGCCGCCGGCGCGAATACATTTCTGACTGTTGGCGGCACGTGTGTAACCCGGACTGGTCAGACCGAGGAAGATGTCCTTGAACTGGTTCATACCCGCATTGGTAAAAAGCAGCGTCTGGTCGCCGATGGGCACAACAGGTGTGCTGGGCACGAACTTATGGCCGCGCTGCTCAAAGAACTTTATAAAATCTCTGCGTATCTGGTTGGCGGTCAGCACAACGTTCTCCGAAAGACAAGCGAGGTTTACCCTTCAACGAGGCCTTTCACAACAAGCACCTTTTGTTTTAGTTCGTCACGCAGTTCTGGATTTTCAATGAGGTGCTTCTTGGCGTTTTCCCTGCCCTGGCCCAGCCTCATGTCGCCGTAGTTAATCCACGCGCCGCTCTTTTCAACGACCCCACAGCCAAGACCAAGGTCAATCAGGTCGCCTTCGTAGCTGATACCCTTATCGAACATTATGTCGAACTCCGCGTCGCGGAAAGGCGGTGCAATCTTGTTCTTCACCACACGTGCCCGGACCCTGCTGCCGATTGCTCCGGTGTTGTCCTTGATAGTGGCCAGCCTGCGAATATCGATTCGAACCGTACTGTAGAACTTTAGCGCCCTGCCGCCGGAGGTGGTTTCCGGGTTGCCGAACATCACACCGATTTTCATCCTGATTTGGTTGATGAAAATCAGGGCCGTTTTGCTCTTATTGATTACACCCGTCAGCTTCCTCATCGCCTGGCTCATAAGTCTCGCCTGCAGGCCGACGTGAGTATCGCCCATTTCGCCTTCGAGTTCCGCCCGCGGGGTAAGCGCCGCGACC
>CAYSTP010000152.1:0-5303 GCA_964434085.1 uncultured Pirellulales bacterium | reverse complement strand
TCCAGAAACACTGCGACGCCGCCGTCAGCAAGACCATAAATCTGCCCGAAAACGCCACCGCCTCCGCCGTCGAGAAGGCCTACAAGCTCGCTTATCACCTGGGGTGCAAAGGAATTACCGTCTATCGCCGAAAATCCCGCAAAAACGAGCCCATGACACTGGCCAGATTATCCTCTTTGCCCCAAACCAACCGCCGATAATATCGTATATTAAGTCAGAGAAACAAAAAGTAATGCTAAAATACGGCCTTTGCCGATTTAGACTATAAGCACAATTTTCTCCCCTCCGGAAGACGTCGGGCAGTACACAACTGTCCGATGTTTTCTTTTATAGCCCCACCTCGTTAATCAATGTGAATCCGCATTTTAACTTATGCGTTAGCTCCGCAGCATTTTTTATATTTCTTTCCGCTGCCGCACGGACACGGGTCGTTCCGCCCCACCTTTGGTGTCTCAAGCTGAATCTTCTTAACCGTCTGCTCGCCCTGCGGCGCCTGAGCAGCGGCACGCTGCCGCTCCGCCATCGCAAATTGGCCGACCTCATCGTGCGCGGCCCTGCTCACATGATACACGCTTCTGGCCTGGGCGCCGGCTTCGAGCCTGACCTTGAATATCACATCCGTCACCCGGTCTTCAACCGCATCGAGCATCTCGTTGAACATTCGGTACCCTTCTCGTTTATACTCAATCTTCGGGTCCTTCTCCGCCATCGAACGCATCCAGATACTGCTTTTGAGGTGGTCCATCGCGTAAAGATGGTCTTTCCATGTATTGTCATAGACCTGCAACAATACATACTTTTCAAGGTCGCTCAATTCCTTGCGCAGATACTCCCTGCCAATCTCTCCCAGTCGCTCCTTCAAATCATCCTCTTCCGATAGCTCCTCTTCACTCAGTCCAGCCTCGAATCTATCATTCGCCCAATCCCTAAGTTCCCCGATATTCAGCCGGCTTATCTGTTCATCTACCTCCTTTTCGAGCTGCCCGTTATTGAAACTGTTGCTCAATTCAAGCAACTGCTTGTGAAGGGCGTTGGGCTTTGTATTCTGAAGCTGCTGCGCCGATAGTCCCGCCCGGTATTTCTTGTTCGCCCAATCAGCCAGCATCTCAAAGCCATATACGTTCGCCCCCTGGGGTCCGTAAACCAAATTCATCGCAAACTCGACCGGGTACTCAATCTCCCTCTGACGGTATTTCTCTGAAGCCTTTTCTTTGAGCAGCCTTTCAATCTGTTCAGCCTTCATACTGCCGATTTCGCCGACGTCCAGCCGAATCCCGAACTTCGCCCTTGCCCAGTCCACAAACATCTTCGCCGCAAAATCATCACGCAAAAACTCGGCAATCTGCGAACAGTCTTTCTTCTCCACCTGCTCCGCCGCCGCATCACAAAGCTGCTGTTCAATCTCTTCCGGCGACATATACTTAACCTTCGACGGGCTCAAGTTTACCTTAAACGCGCTCATCGCCCACTTGCACAGGCCCTGTATATCCCACGTGCTCGTATCCGAGTAATCCTCCAGGTATTCACCTAATGACAGTGAAATTTCATTGCGAACAACGTCCTTGGCCTGCTGCTTTATCATCTGTTCTATCTCATCCGCAGTCGCACTGCCGACATCACTTGCCCGCAAATCCACACCAAAATTCGTCCTCGCCCATTCAACAACGCACTTGGCCGGATAGTCACCGGCCAGTATCGTCGCGCAGCTCTGAGCAATCGTCGAGTCAATCATATCTTCGATAATCGCTTTGAGCCCCTTGCCTTTTATGATTTCGCGCCTCCGCGAATAAAAAACATTCCGCTGATAGTCCATCACCTCGTCATATTCCAGAAGGCTCTTGCGAGACTCGAAGTTCCTCTCCTCGACTTTTTTTTGTGCCTTTTCAATCCCCTTGCTGATTCTGCCGTGGTATATCGGCTGACCTTCCTCCCACCCAATCCACGAAAGAGCCTTAACCGTCCACTCCGGCGCAAACAGCCGCATCAAATCATCGTCGAAGCTCAAAAAGAACTGGCTCGACCCCGGGTCGCCCTGCCTGCCGCACCGCCCGCGAAGCTGATTATCTATTCGCCTTGCCTCGTGACGCTCGGTGCCAAGAACATGCAATCCTCCCAGGCCTGCAACTCCCTCTCCCAGAACAATATCCGTCCCCCGACCTGCCATATTCGTCGCGATAGTGACATTACCGCGAATCTTACCGTCGCGCCCCCGATGCTGCTGGCCTGCCTTGGCCACAATCTGCGCCTCACGCGCATGCTGCTTGGCGTTTAATACTTCATGCTCGATGCCGAATCTCTTCGTCAGCGAATTAGAAAGCGCCTCACTCTTTTCGATACTTATCGTCCCGACTAACACAGGCCGACCCGCACCGGTTATCTCGTTTATCTCCTCCGTAATCGCCTTGAACTTTTCCCCGATGCTCTTATATATCACATCCTCCTTGTCATCCCTGATACACGGCTCGTTTGTCGGTATCACCGCCACGTCCAGCTTATAGATATTTGCAAATTCTCCGGCCTCCGTCGCCGCCGTTCCCGTCATCCCCGCAATCTGCTCGTACAGCTTGAAAAAGTTCTGCAGAGTAATCGTCGCCAGCGTCTGCGTCTCTTCTTTGACCTGCACCCCTTCCTTCGCCTCGACCGCCTGATGAAGCCCGTCCGACCACTGCCGCCCGTGCATCAATCGCCCCGTAAACTCATCGACGATAATGACCTTGCCGTCCAGCACGACGTAGTCTTTTTCTTTCTCGAAAGTCACATGCGCACGGAGCGATTGCTCCAGCAAGTGAGGCCATTCCAGGTTCGACCCGGTGAAAAACGACCCAATCCCCGCAATCTCCTGGGCCGCGGTAACCCCCTCATGCGTCAGATGAACGGCTTTGCGGTCGTATTCCACCTCGTAGTATTGCGTCGCCTGCTCCAACCTCGCCTTTGCACTTTCCAGCTCCCGCTCGCTCTGCTCAATTACCTGCTCAGCCTTGTTTATGCGCTTATCATCCTTCGCCTTCTTCGCCTCGCTAAGCTCACCCTGAGCATTGGCAATCCGCCTTTCCTCAGAATCGATTTTTTTCTTTATATTGTCATAACTGCTCTGAAGACTTATCAGCTTCCTCGACACCTGGTCGGCCTTTTTATACCGCGACACATCATCGAACGCGGGCCCGGATATAATCAAAGGCGTCCTTGCCTCGTCAATCAGAATCGAGTCCACTTCGTCGATAATCGCGTATTCAAGCTGCCCCTGCACCATCTGTTTTCCCGACATCTTCATATTGTCGCGCAGATAGTCGAACCCGAACTCATTATTCGTCCCGTAACAGACGTCGCACGCGTACTGCTCCTTCCGCTCATCACCCATCGTATCCATATCCGCCTGTATCGCACCAACCGTCATTCCAACCGCCCTGTACACAGGCCCCATCCACCCTGCGTCACGCTTGGCCAAATAATCATTGACCGTTATGATATGAACGTGCCGCCCCGTCAGATAAACCAGGTACGCCGCCAACGTGGCCACTAATGTCTTGCCCTCTCCGGTGGCCATCTCCGCAATCTTGCCGTCGTACAGAACGTTGCCCCCGATAAGCTGCACGTCGAAGTGTCGCATCTTCACGTTTCGCCTTGCCGCCTCCCGCACAACCGCAAACGCCTCCCCTAATATATCCTCCGGCTTGGCCCCCTCTTTAAGGCGCGTTTTGAATTCTGCCGTCTTGGCTTTTAGCTGTTCGTCACTGAGGGATTTGACTTGCTCTTCGAATTGCGCCGCCTGTTCTGCAACGACTGAGTATAACTTAACGAGCCGCTCGTTCCGCGACCCGAATATCTTAACCAACACCTTGCTTATCTTTTCAAACGCCATCTGCTGCTATCTATTCCCCCGTTTGGTCATTCGCAGTTCGTCATTCTGTTCTGTACCCTACACCCTGAACCCTGTACCCTATCATCTCACTCTCGTTACATACAGTCCCGTCCGGGTATCGACCCTAATCAGCTCGCCCACCTTGATAAAAGGCGGAACCTGGACCACCAGTCCCGTTTCTAATGTCGCAGGCTTGTTCTGATTCGTCGCCGTCGCTCCTTTAATCTCCGGCGGAGTATCAGTCACTTCCAAATCCACCGTATTAGGCAGATTCACAATCACAGGCCGACCCTCATACATCGACACCTCGATTTGAGTATTCGGCTTGCAGTATTTGGTCCCGTCTCCGAAGCCGTCATCGTCTAACGTAATCTGCTCGAAGTTCGTCGTATCCATCAGCACATGCTCAGAGCCCGACGAATACAGATACTCGTACGTCCGCTTATCAAGATACGCATCTTCGATTGTCTCTTCCGACCTCAGCCGGATATTTTGAATCGACCCGTCGGAGAAGCTCTTTAGCTTGGTTTGATACACCGCCCCGCCCTTGCCGAGCTTGACATGCTGATAATCCACAATCCAGTATAGCTTACCGTCTATCTTGACGGTCTGCCCTTTATTCATCTGCGACGCCTTCATGCAAATCTCCAAAAACAACCAAAAACTTAAAACTATAAACCCAAAACTGCGAATGCCACAGTATCTCAAAATTGCCCTATCGTGTCAACAACTGCACCCTACCGCTTTGGGCTGTGGGAACCCCCCCTTCCCATCTAAAACATTTTACAATTCTCCACAAAATGCCTATCCTGTATTAACAGTAAGAGGACAGTTTACTAATGGACACAAGCTTCTTCATTAAAGGTCTCATCATCGGTTTTCTCATCGCCGCCCCCGTCGGCCCCATTGCCATCCTCTGCATCCGCCGAACTCTCATCCAAGGCCGGTTCCACGGACTCGTCTCAGGCCTCGGTGCCGCCGCCGCCGACGCCGTTTACGGCTTCATCGCCGCCTTCAGCCTAACCTTCATCTCCGATTTCCTCGTCGCTCACCAGACCATTTTCCGCTCCCTCGGTGCCGTCTTCCTCTGCCTCCTCGGCCTAAAAACCTTCCTCTCTCGCGTCGGCGAACGCCCCTCAGCCGTTACACCGGTCTCGTTCGCCCGTGACTTCTCCTCCGCCTTTGGCCTTACCCTTATGAACCCCATCACTTTGCTCGCTTTCACCGCCGTCTTCGCCGGCGTCGGCCTCACACACTCCACACACACCCTCGAAGGCCTCCTCGTCGCAGGCGTCTTCGTCGGCGCCGCCGCCTGGTGGCTTCTGCTTACCACCATCGCAAGCCTGTTCCAAAAAAAAATCAGCCCTGCAAACCTCCTCTGGCTCAGTAGAGTCTCCGGCGTCATTATCACTGCCTTTGGCTTGTTTATTTTCCTCGACCTGCT
>CAYSTP010000151.1:0-5406 GCA_964434085.1 uncultured Pirellulales bacterium | reverse complement strand
GGGCTAAATGAAAATGAAAGTCGCCGTGCCGGCGACTGCTAAACGGAATGGATTTCGCATCGGGTGCGGAATGACATAGACACTCAAAGACATTTGACTCCCAGGCAAGAACCCCGCAATAAATTGCGGGGCTAAATAGAAAGACTAACCGTTACAGGTTGTATTCTTTGATTTTGCGATAGAGTGTACGTTCGCCGATGCCGAGGATTTTGGCGGCCTTTTCGCGGTTGTTGTCGGTGCGGGCAAGGGTGTCAATAATGGCCTGCTTTTCCAGCTCGTTAAGCGACATGCCGCCAAGGTCGCCGACGGGGCGGGTCCGGCCGGGAAGCTGTCTTACCTGGTGAACTTCCGGAGGGATGTCCCTGACGTCAAGTTTATCGCCGTCACACATTACGACCATAGTACGAATACAGTTTCGAAGCTGCCTTATATTGCCCGGCCAGCTATAAGCGACTAATAACTGCCTGGCCGGGTCGGTGATGCCGGAGAGCTTCGAGCCGGTTTCCGAAACGGCCTCTTCGATAAAATAATCTATTAACTCGGGTATGTCCTCTGAGCGGTCTTTGAGGGCCGGCACAACAATGCTGACCCCCTTGATTCTAAAATACAAATCCTGCCTGAATTTTTTGTCTTCGACGAGGGCGACGATGTCGTGATTAGTGGCGCTGATTATCCGCACGTCCACGAGGATGGGTTTATCCGAGCCGACGGGCAGGACGACGCCGTCCTCGATAACTCGCAGCAGCTTGGCCTGCATATTGAGCGGCATATCGCCAATCTCATCGAGGAACAGCGTTCCCTTGTCTGCTATCTCGAACAGGCCTTTGCGGTCGCCGGTGGCGCCGGTGAAGGCGCCTTTGGTATGGCCGAACAGCTCGCTTTCCAAAAGCGATTCTGTAAATCCGGCGCAGTTAATCGGCCTGAAGAGTTTGCTGCGGCGTTTGGAGTTGTCGTGAATGGCGCGGGCGAGCAGCTCTTTACCGCTGCCGGAAGGGCCTTCTATAAGGACGAAGATATCGGAAGGGGCAACTCGCTTGAGCACCTCGAATACTCCCCGCATTGCGGCATTTTCACCCCTGACGCCTTCGAAGAAAAAGCCGTCCACAGCAGCGGCGACCGACCGTTGGCGGGACCGTTCGGCGGTGATTTTCCTGCCGGCCTGTTCTACTAATGTGCGGAGCTGGTCGATATCGAGCGGCTTGACGAGGTAATCATACGCCCCGCGTCTGATAGCGTCCTTACATGTATTTATCGTCGCGTAGGCTGTTATCAGGATAACTTCGGAGGCGGGATTATTCTTCTTTGCCGCGTCGAGTATGTCCAGTCCGTCGATATTTTCGTCATCTAATTTCAAATCGGTGACAATAACATCGATAGTTTCGCTTCGGAGTATTTCGAGCGCGTTTTTGGCGGAGTAAACGGGTATGGCCTTTGCGCAGTATTTTTCCATCGCCTCGGCGATTCCGTCGGCGTGATTTCTTTCGTCATCGACCACGAGCATTACGATACCATCAGCCATTCAGTAAACCCTATTCAGCCGTGAGCAGCGGTAATTCTATAGTAAAAGCAGTTCCTTTTCCAGGCTCGCTGGCGACTGTGATTTTTCCGCCATGTGCTTCGACGATACGTTTGGCGGTTGCCAGTCCCAGTCCGGTCCCGTCGGGCCTTGACGAGAAGAACGGCTGGAAAAGGCGTGGCAGCTTGTCGGGCGGTATTCCCGGCCCGGTATCGCTGACCACAATCCGGGCATTAGGTCCGGACTCGGTGGTTCGAACCATCAATTCGCCGCCGCGGTCAATCGCCTGCTGAGCGTTGATAAAAAGATTGAGCACCACCTGCTTTAGCACCGCTGCATCGACTTTGCATATAAGCGGTGTCTCGTAAAGAGCCTGCCGCAGCGTAATCGAATGGCTGTGGGCCTGGGGGAAGTAAAAATCCACGACTTGGCCCACCAGCTCATTGATGTCCGTCCGGGCAAGGTTCAGCTCCGTTCGCCCGACATACTTGAGAAACCCTTCGAGAATCTTCTCGAGACGTTCGGTTTCCTGCTGAACGACGGCCAGTTTCCTTTTTGCCCTGCCCAGCCGCTGCTGCGATTCACCCGCCCCGGCATCCGAATCGACGCAGCTCAACTCCTCTTCAATTAACTTGAGATTGAGCTTGATAGTGGACAGCGGGTTCTTGATTTCGTGCGCCAGCTCGCCGGTCAGCCTGGCAAGCTCCTCGACCTGCCGAGAGGACAGGTCCCGCTTTGAAGATGAATCCTGATTAGACACCGACATCACAAATCAAAATGCAAGAGTAATTATAGCCGCAAAAAACATACGACGGCATGGTATAGACGGCCTCCGTTGCAATCACAACGGACTCACTTTGGCTCGGCGACGGTCTGTGGTTTGGTATCCTTGTCCATTTCCGCAAGTGCAGCGCGCCGCGAGAGCTTGTAACGGCCCTGGTCATCAACCGAAAGCAGCTTTACCGGTATGATGTCGCCGACCTTGCAGACGTCTTCGACATTTTTGACGTAGCCGTCGGACAGCTCGCTGATGTGACAAAGGCCGTCCACTCCCGGAACAAACTCGACAAAAGCCCCGAACTCCCTTATCGACACGACTTTAGCCTGCGGGTAAATCTTGCCCACCTTCGGCGGCGTGGTCATGGCTTCAATCATTTCCTTGGCCAACAAGTGATTTTCACCGCCGACGCAGCTGATATATATCGTGCCGTCGTCCTCGATTTCAACGGTGGTACCGGTCTGCTCCTGAATGCTCTTGACCATCTTTCCTCCGGGGCCGATTACCTTTCCAATCAGCTCAGGGTCAATCTCGATACTGATTAGCTTGGGTGCGTACTGGCTGAGAAGGGGTCTGGGCTTATCAATGGCCTTGGTCATAATATCGAGGATTTGCAGCCTGGCGACGCGGGCCTTTTCGAGGGCCTTTACCATGACATCCTCGTCAAGTCCTTCGGCCTTGATGTCGAGCTGTATGGCGGTGATGCCGTCTTTAGTGCCCGCGACTTTGAAATCCATCTCGCCGTAATGGTCTTCTTCACCAATGATGTCCGTAAGCAATTCATGTCTGCCTTTCGGGTCGCTGACCATGCCTATCGATATACCGGCGACAGGTTTTCTTATCGGGACACCGGCGTCCATCAATGCGAGTGTTCCTCCGCAGACAGAAGCCATAGAGCTGGAGCCGTTCGATTCGGTAATGTCGGAAACGATACGCACGGTATATGCGAATCCCTCCTCGGGCGGTCTAACCTGTGCAAGTGCCTTTTCGGCCAGGGCTCCGTGACCAATCTCTCGTCTTCCGACGCCGCGCATCGGCCTGACCTCGCCAACGGAGAACGGCGGGAAATTATAATGCAGCGTAAAATTCTGTGTGTACTCTTCGAGCAGGCCATCGACAATCTGAGCATCGCGGACCGTGCCGAGAGTTACCGTAACCAGTGCCTGAGTCTCGCCTCGGGTAAACAGGGCCGAACCATGGGTGCGCGGCAGTATTCCCACCTCGCAGTCGATATGTCGCACCTGGTCATATCCCCTGCCGTCGAGTCTCTTGCCTTCGAGCAGCAGTTTTTTTACCGTTTTCTCTTCAATTTTGCTCAGGATACGTTTGGCCATAGAGGCGTTATAGACTGTTTGTTCGGCAGCTTGTTTTTCATCCGAACCGCAGTACCGGGCAGCGACCTCTTCAAAAAGCTGATTTACGGCGTCGTTTCGCTGCTGTTTTTCAGGAATTTGTTTGAGGCTGTAGAGCTTATCAGCAATTTCTTCCTCAATTTTTTTATGAAGCTGCTCGTCGTATTCGATGAGCGGTGTTTCTTTTTCAACGCCGACTTTCGACTGCAATTCGGCTATCAACTCGCAGACTTCTATAACGACCCTGTGCGCCTCGGCCACGGCCTGGGCAACGGTCTGCTCGGATACCTCCTTAGCCTCGACCTCAATCATGTTGATGGCCTGCTTGTGACCGCCGAGCAGCAGGTTCAAATCGCATTCGGCGAGCTGCTTATGGGTCGGATTGATTATGAATTGTCCACCCAGCCTTGCGAGTCTGCATGCCCCCATTGGCCCGATGAAGGGTATTTTGCTTATGGACAGTGCGGCACTTGCGCCAATCATGCCGAGGATATCGGGGTCATTATCGCCGTCGAAGCTCAGAACGTTCGCTATAACCTGTACTTCCTGCATATAGCCGTCTGGGAACAATGGGCGAATGGGACGGTCAATCATCCGCGCCGTCAGGGTTTCCTTTGTGCTGGGTCTGCCTTCTCGTTTGATGAAACCGCCGGGGAATTTGCCTGCTGCGGAGGTCTTTTCCCGATACTCCACGCTCAAGGGGAAGAAGTCGATATCTTCAGCCCTGGGCGGTGCGGTGACGGCCGTGACCATGACGACGGTCTCGCCGTACTGAACGACGACGGCGCCGTCGGCCTGGCGGGCAATTCTGCCTGTTTCAATTGATAATATCCTGCCCCCAATTTCTCTTTCAACTCTGCAAACGTCCGACATGTGTATTCCTTACATTAGTAGATGAACGCCCGGAAAAAGGCTCTCGTCCCTGCGTCCGGGCTTGTGTTTTTCTGTTCGATTCCCGTTTACTTACGCAGTCCAAGTCGCGTGATGATTTGTCGATAGCGGGCCGGGTCCTTCTCGCTGACGTACTTGAGCAGTGCAGACCTGGTGCCGACCATTTTGAGCAGTCCGCGTCGAGAGGCGTGGTCCTTTTTGTGGGTCTTCAAATGCTCGGTCAGCTCGTTTATCCGCTCGGTAAGAAGGGCGATTTGGACCTCAGGCGAGCCCGTATCACCTTCGTGCTTCTCGAAATCGTTGATAATCTTTCCTTTTTGCTCTTTGGTCAGCATGTCGTGCTAATTTCCTTTCCTGCAATAACTTAAAATGTTTTCCTATACGCCCCCGGCTATGGCTGTGCCGCCGAAAAGACACAGAGCCGCCCTGAGGCGAACTTATTATTATAGAGTGGGTCGTCCAAATTGGCAATAGTCTTTATTTTTCGCGGCAAAGAGAGGCCGGACGACGGATGCTCGATACTGGATACTCGATGCTTGATGAAAGACGGCGGAGGACGGAGGACAGAGGACAAAGGGCAGCAGGGAATCAGGAGAACAGGAAGCAGTAAAGCAGATTATCAGGACAACAGAGGGAAGGAACTTCGAACTTCCAACATTGAACATTCAACGGAAGACCCGGCTTCGTCTTACGACTTCGCCGCGGCGAGCTATTTTTTGTCGAGGGCGTTGAGCCAGGATTGGCATTGGCACGGGCGGTGTGGATCAGGCCATAAAAAAACGAGGGGAAAGACAAGATGCCCCTCTTTCCTTGCCGCAGAATTTTTTTATTTCTCATCTTTCTCTCATTTTTGATTTGCTATTTTAGGG
>CAYSTP010000150.1:0-5492 GCA_964434085.1 uncultured Pirellulales bacterium | reverse complement strand
GTGCCGGGTATTACCCACGTGGACTATTCGGCGCGGGTACAGACGGTCGACGCCGAACGGCACGGACGATATCATCGTCTGCTTGAAAGATTCAGACAAAAGACAGGCTGCCCGCTCGTTATCAACACGAGCTTTAACATCCGCGGTGAGCCGATTGTCTGCAGTCCGGAAAATGCCTTTAATTGTTTTCGCTCGACTAATATGGACGTGCTGGTTCTGGAGAATTTTGTCCTGTACAAGGACGAGCAGCCTCAGATGAGGCAGATTGAAATCGATGAGTATCTTGCTAAATTCGAATTAGATTAGGCCACTGTTTATGGCACTGGTATCGTTAAACTTGAAACCATCGAACAAACAGCTCCGTGACTTCGGGCTCATTGGCCTGTGTATGTGTACTGTGATAGGTCTGCTGCTGCTGGGGTTGGGCAAGATTCCGCCTAAGGGACTTGTCATCTTGTTCCTGATAGGTCTTGTAATGTTTGTCTTAAGCCGAATCTCAGACGCCCTGATTAAACCTGTTTACCTGGCGATGGTGATTTTAACGTTCCCCATCGGCTGGATTATCAGCCACCTTGTTATGGGGCTGTTTTTCTACGTCATCGTTACACTGATTGCGGTATTATTCAAAATCACAGGTCGTGACCCTCTTTACAGAAAGTTCGACCCGCAGGCCGATACATACTGGCTCACATATAAGCACAAACGCCCCGCCAAAGATTACTTTCATCAGTTTTAGGAATAATATATGTCTGAGGAAAAAAACTTCGAGCAGCTTTCAAAAGAAAAACGGCCCTCTTTGATAGTCGAGTTCTGGGGATTCCTCGGGCATAACAAAAAGTGGTGGCTGCTGCCCATCATTTTAATCATGCTGCTGCTTGGGGTACTGGTTCTGATGAGCAGCTCGGCTCTGGCGCCTTTCATTTATCCTCTTTTTTAAGGAATTTGGTTCAAAGATTCACAATTATGCCCTTAATACAACTTCTTAATCCTCGAACCGGGATAATAATAGGAAAGAATCTCTTTTGCGCTCTTGCCCTTTCGCGCCATCCCCTGAGCACCGTACTGGCACATTCCGACACCATGGCCGTACCCTTTGCCCGAGGCAAATGCCCAGCTTCCGCCGGCGTTCTGTATCTCAAACGCCGCACTTTTAATCTTAAACCCGGTAGGGTCAACTGCAAGACGGAAATCTTCGGCCCGAAGTATATCACTTGTGCCGTTGGTTCCTTCGAGCTTAATCCATGTAAGTCGCGTCAGACCGTCATAACGACTCGGTGAAACAGCCGATATTTGCTCAATGCCGCCGAGCTTTTGCAGTTGGGGATAGCGCGCGAACAACTTTTCATTGAGCCGGGTCTTTGTCACATAAACTGTAGGCCAGTTCAAAAACTCCCTTTTAGCAATCTTGATGCAGTATTTGCACGGCACACCCGCCAGCGGTCCGAACTCGTCGCCAAAGACATTCTTGCCGTTTTCAGTATGGCCTGCGCAGGTCGAGGCATAATAAGCGCTGAATATATCCTCTGTTCCATCGGGGGCAGTCCCGGGCTGTGTGCAAACCAGCACCTTTCCTGCGGTCTTGGCGATTGCCCGCCAAACCGCCTGCGACTCGACGCTGACCCCCCTATACATCTGGTTTGCCGCAGTTTTGCGTACATCCCAATGTCGATTTGCTCCGAATTGTTTTTTAATATAAAGGCAGTATGTTCGCGCCGCAATCGCCTGCGCCTCAAGCGCCTGCGGCTCCCAATAGCTGGGCATCTCGGCGCCGATTACACCGGCCAGATACGCTTCGGTCCCGATGAGGTTTACCACATCAAATGAATTACTGTCGCAGGCCACCACTATCTGAAGTCTGCCCCTGTAGCGATGGCCGTTAACACTGAATATTGCGTTGGCGTCGGGCGTTATCTGCAATTTACCGGTCAGGCAACCCCATCCGGCAAAAGAGACCCGCTCACCGACAAGCTCCACAACTACAGGCTCCTCGACAGCTTTGAAATGAGCGCTGGGCAACGTGGAATCGGCGACGGACACAGTAACCGGCGCTTCACAACTAAAAAGACACTCAGTGGCATCGTCAAGAAGTAAGACCCGGACCTCAGGTTGGTCCTTCAGACCTAATAGCGGTGACGGCTGGGCGAGCTGTTCTTTTCGCCGACAGCCCCAAAACAGCAGCATGCATAACAACATAGAGGCCAACACGGCAAGTCGGCTGACGCAGGTCTGTTTAGATTTAAGGTGCAGGATTTTCAAATCCGCCCCGTAATTCACTGGGCCCCGTTTTGCCAAAAAATCGCAAAAATGAGAACCCTACTCCAGTGTTCTCAGCGAAAGGCCGTATGTGTTAATAGCCTTTTTAATCTCGTTGAGGCTCGTGACGCCGAAATTTTTGCAGCCCAGAAGCTCGGCCTCGGTGCGACGGGTCAGCTCACCCATCGTGTAGATATTCAGTTTTGACAGGCATTTTTTGGCCCGAACCGAAAGCTGCAGTTCATCGACAGGTTTGTTGAGCACACCGTCTTCAAGCTGGTCGGCTTCTTCTTCATGGTCAACCACCATCAGGCCTTCATCGAGTGACTGCCCCAGCCGCAGTGATTTGGATTCCAGAATATGCTTGATCTCGTAAAGTGATGTTTCGCCGAAGTTTTTGTACGACAGCAGCTCCGTTTCGGTAATGTTGAGCAGGTCCCCGAGTGTATTGATGTTCATTTTCTTTAGACAATTGCGGCTGCGCACGGAAAGCTCGAAGTCGGAAATCGGCGTCTCAAGAATTTGGTTCTTTCGGGTGCGCCGCTTTTCCTTCTCCTCATCGTAATACATCGTGCGGGAACTCTCTATGTCCTTTTTGAACAGGATCGCCCGCTGATGATTCGGATGGCATTGCAGGACTTTGTTGACACACTGAAGCGCCCTGCCGTGCTCGCCCGTGTCTTCATAGAGCACAGCCAGATTCAGCAAGGCATTACAGTGCGCCGGGTGCGCGGCCACGGCTCGTTTGTAGTAGTCTATGGCCGCCTCTTCTTCGCCGCAAATATCATACCGATAAGCCAGATGGAACAACGCCTCCTGATAGTTGGGCGAAAGCTCTATCGCCTTTTCATAGTTCTCAGTCTCCTTATCATAGTCGCCTATAGCCTTGGCCAATCGCCCGACCTGATAGTGATAATCGGCGCTTACGCCCTCAAAATTGGCGCATTTCTTTAACTGGTCCGCCGCGGCTTCGAGATTACCCGCACAGCGGAAAGCGCCCGCCTTTTCAAGATTAACCAACAGCCTCTCCAAGCCGTGCCGTTCTGCCTTGTCGAGACTATCAACGGCCTCGTCATATCTTCCAAGCCGCCGCTGAGCAAAGGCCAAATACAGATACTTCTGGCTGCAGTCATCGCTCTTGTCAAGCTTCTCAATCGCCTCGCTGTCCCTGCCTAATATATACAGGCCGATTCCGGTCGCCAAAACCGCCGAGGCGCCTGTCCCCGACACATTCTCTTCAACTCTGGCTGCAAAATTCATCCGGGCGGTTTCCGAACTATTGACAGCGTCGATAAGCTCATCAATCTGCTCAATAGAAGGTAACGTCCCGGCAAATAAATCAACCTGCTGCGCGACTGCTTGTTCCATAATTCGTAACTCCATATATATTCGGACTGGATTGATTTGTCACAAATCCGCCACGCCCGGCTCTGGTCTTTCCGGCCCTCGGCGCGGTTTGCGAATTCGGCATTATATCCGTTGCTGCACATTTTGCAAGGGGCTCCTCAACCCCCGCCGCATGTGCGTTATGCCAAGGCTTGTCACGTCCTTTAGGCCCGACGCAGTGTGGCCGGGCCCATATACCCGCAAACCGACATATTTGCCAAAATTTCTTGACAGTGGGGACTTTTTTGAGTAACTTCCGGTGTTTAGCTGTTTGTTGGCGGTGAGGGCTCCCATTTTGCCGGGGGTCCCCAAACGCAATAAAAAGCGTTTGGGGAACCCCAGTACATCGCAAAATGAGGTCCCGATATAATGCTTTGCGGATTGATATTTGGAGGCCGTTTGTGGCTAAAGAGTTAGCGAAGGAACTAATTAATGCAGGTGCCCATTTCGGGCACGGGGTCAGCCGCTGGAACCCCAAAATGAAGCAATTCATTTACAGTAAGCGGGGAAAAATCCACGTCATCGACATCAGAAAGACCCTAAAAAACTTACTACTGGCCAAGAAGCTCCTGGTCGAAGTTATCTCGGCCGGCAAGGACGTAATCTTCGTCGGGACCAAGCGACAGGCACAGCGGGCCGTGGAAGCGGCGGCCCAAAGGTGTTCGATGCACTATGTAAGTCAACGCTGGCTCGGAGGAACACTCACAAACTTCCGCACCATCCGCTCCAGACTTCAGCGGCTTGAGCAGCTCGAAGCCTTGGCCGAAGCCGGTACACTCG
The DNA here is from genome assembly GCA_964434085.1 of uncultured Pirellulales bacterium. GTDB lineage: Bacteria > Planctomycetota > Phycisphaerae > Sedimentisphaerales > Anaerobacaceae > JBBABK01. The sequence goes on along the minus strand of CAYSTP010000150.1, from coordinate 1,073 downwards.
AAAGCGAATCCAAGAAACAAGCCTCCCGACTCAAACGCGAAATGCGAAAAATCAAGGCCAACCTTGACGGCATCCGTAAGATGTCGCAACTGCCCGGGGCCCTTGTTGCAATTGACGCCCGGAAGGAATACATTGCCCTTCGCGAGGCGAGAAAGTTGGGTATTCCAACCATCGCAATTATCGACACCGATTCCGACCCTGATTCGGTGGATGTGGCTATCCCTGCTAACGACGATTCAATTCGGGCGATTGATATTCTTTTGAACGAACTCGCCGACGCAGTGGCCATCGGCAAGACGATGACCCCTGCCGCGGGACCGCACGTAAGACGACCGAGGCGGGCACGAACCAGCCGTGGTGCTCTTGCCCGGGCCCAGGAACGTGAACCCGCAGCCGTGGCGGCTGAGCAATCCGCACCACAGCAGCCGGCGACTGCCGAGAGACCTGAAACTTCCGCCGAACCCGAACAAACCTGAGCAGATAAACACTATTAGAAAAATTTAGCTCCCCAATTTATTGGGGGGTTATTCAATCCGCGTTTTACGTGGGATTCAGTATCGAGAAACGAAAACGATTGGAGAACAAAATGGCTGATATACCTGCTGCAACAGTGATGAAGCTCAGAAAGATGAGCGGACAGGGAATGATGGACTGCAAACAGGCACTGGCCGAATCAGGCAGTGACCTGGACAAGGCCATGGATATACTGCGAAAAAAGGGGCTGGCTACACTCGCCAAACGCGCCGAACGAGAGACATCCGAAGGCCTGGTCATAAGCAAGGCCTCCGCTGACGGCAAGACAGTGGCGCTAGCATCGTTGTGCTGTGAAACCGACTTCGTCACTAAGAGCGACGATTTTGCGGCTGCGGCTGAGAAACTCGGCGATTACTGCCTGGCATGTCCTCAGGATACAGGCAACGATGCACTGGCTGAAACGGAACTCAATGGCAAAAAATTCAGCGAAATCATTGCTGAGACAGCCAGCAAGACCGGCGAGAAGACACAAATCGGCGACTATGCAAGATTCAAGCTCGACTCACCAGGCCTGATTGCCGTCTATATCCACTTCAATC
>CAYSTP010000149.1:0-5545 GCA_964434085.1 uncultured Pirellulales bacterium | reverse complement strand
CAGCTCCGGCCTTTGCGGCCTTGTAGGCCAGTGCCGCTGCGAATTCGATGGAGTTAGCCGCGTAAAGTTTGCCCTGCTTTTGGCAGGAGACTTCGAGCTCGTCGAGGATGTCGGTTTCTTCGAAGATGACCTGGTTATATCCGGACGCTCCTCCCCAGGTGCCGCCTCCTGTGGAGAGTTTCTTTTCGAGTACGATGGTTTTTATGTTTGCTTTGGCAAGATAGTATGCGGCGATAAGTCCTGCGGGTCCTGCGCCGACGATTACAACATCGTTCTCGAGATGTTCGGTCAGGCTGGCAAAATACCTTTCGATAATCGCTTTGGAAATTTGTATCTCTTTCATTTTTTGGTTCCTAAACACTGACTGGCACTGACTTTTATACACACTGACTGGCACTGACTTTTATACACACTGACTGACACTGTAATAAAAAAAGCGCTCCCGCGACAAGGAGCGCTTATAAAGACTATTAAGCCTTCCTTCGCAGGTACTAACCTGAGCAGGTTCAAGGGTCACCGCATCAAACGATTTCTCAGCCTTGGCCCCCGCTCTTGTTTTCCGCAGGAAGACGCGGGGGCTGCCAGCTCCCCTGGCTTCTGAACGAGTTTTATACTCGAAGTATATAGTTTTGCGATAAACCGTGCAAGATTATTTCAATAAAAATTGCTGTCCGGCGTAATGGGAGTAATGATGTTCGGCTGGTCAGGGTCAGTGTACGATAACTGCGGCCAGGTCAGCATCTGGAGGAACTTTCCGAACTCAAGCTCGACCTTGACGTCATCTTTTACCGGATTCGTGACGCGATACTTGATAAACCATGGTCCGTGTTTGAACAGGTAGAGTTTTGCGTAGCACAGTTTGGAGTCAAACGGTTCGGGCGGGCGGTGCGTGAATTTGAACATCAGGCCGCGCTGGGGCCCGAAAGGCTGACCGATTTTTATCTCGCCGTCTTCCAAGTTACGTGCGTCGGTATATATATTGAACAGCAGGGCCCGCAGCTCGTCGTAGTGTTTTTCGAGGCTGACGGGTCCGGAGGTCAGGTCGGTTTCGACCGGATAGATGTACACGGTTACCTCGGCGATTTTGAATCCGAAATAATCGAGGGCATATCCGGCGGAGACGTTGGAGCCGGTCCGGTCGTATTGGAGGACTTTGAGGCGTTTGAAGCCGGCGACCTCGGTCGGAAACTGCATACCGGAAGGGTCGTGTATGTAGGTGTCCGCAGTTTTTATCTCGGTGAAATGCGGCGTGTCCGGCTGATTGGGTGTCTTCTGAGACGGGCTGGGGCAGCCTGCAAAAAAGACAAGGCAAATAACGGCCAAATACTTTGGAAATGAAAAAGTCAAAGTTTTTGTCTGCATTTTTCGCGTCCTTTCGTCAAGTGCTTTGACATTATAAGGTCTGAGCTGTATGATGGCAAATACAAAGCGGCAAAGTACTGAAGGATGGGTTAATCGATGAGTGGTAACGGATTTACACACCTCCATTTGCACAGCCAATACTCGCTTCTGGATGGCGCCATCGCATTTGATAAGTTGCTGAGCAGGTGCCGTGAACTTGAGATGGGTTCCGTGGCGTTGACGGACCACGGCAATATGTTCGGTGTGATAGAGTTTTACACCAAGGCCAGGGCGGCCGGGATAAAACCTATAATCGGAATTGAGGCGTATGTCGCGCCGGGCAGCAGGTTCGAGCGGCAAAAGAGCAACATCAGCGACGCGGCGTATCACCTGATACTGCTGGCCCAGAATAATACGGGGTATCGCAATTTACTGAAGCTGGCAAGTGCGGCGTACCTTGAGGGGTTTTATTACCGGCCGAGGATTGATAAAGAGCTTCTGGCTGAGTTCAACGAGGGGCTTATCTGCACCAGCGGCTGTCTTAAAGGTGAGGTGGCGACGAAGCTGGCGGCTGGTGATGAAAGGGCGGCGACTGAAGCTGCGGAAAGTTACCTCAGGATGTTCGGGCCCGACCGGTACTTTATCGAGATTCAAAAGCACGAGGGCGACGATGCAGAGATTCGTGAGGGACTGATTAATGTTGCCCGCAAACTCGGATTGGGACTGGTTGCGACAAACGACGTGCATTTCCTGGACGTGGAGGACTACGAGGCCCACAACTGTTTGTGCTGCATAAGCACCGGCAGAAATACGGACGACCCGAACAGGATGATTTATCCGCCGGACGTGTATCTAAAATCGCCGCGGCAGATGCGGGATGATTTTGCCGAGATACAGAAAGCTTGCGACAATACACTTTCAATAGCTCAGCGGTGTGACGTGGAGCTGGACCTGAAGAGCCGCCATGCCCCGGCGTTCCATCCGCCGGACGGCTCGACGCCGGAGCAATACCTGACGAAAATATGCTATGAAAATGCCGGGAAGATTTACGGCAAGGTAACGGGCACGATTAAAGAACGGTTGGACAGAGAACTGCAGGTCATCGAGTCGAAGGGATTTGCCAGCTACTTTTTAATAGTATGGGACTTCTGTAACTTTGCGCATCAGAACAGTATCCCGGTCGGGGCCAGGGGCAGCGGCGTCGGGACGCTTGTGGGGTATTGTCTGGGATTGTGCGACGTTGACCCGATTAAATATGATTTGCTGTTCGAGCGGTTCATGGACCCGCAGCGGAACGAGACGCCCGATATCGATATCGATATCTGCCAGGACAGCCGCGGCAGGGTGATAGATTACGTCAGGGGCAAATACGGGCACGTGGCGCAGATTATAACGTTCGGGACGATGAAGGCCCGGGCGGTGATACGAGATGTCTGTCGTGTGCTGGCGGTCCCGTTAGCTGAGGCGGACCGGCTGGCGAAGCTGGTGCCGGAAACCCTCGGTATTACCCTCGATACGGCGCTCGAGACGGAGCCGGAGCTTAGAGATGCGTATGAGAAGAATGAACAGACACGCAAGGTGATAGATATATGCAGGCGGCTGGAAGGGCTTGCCAGGCATGCGTCGGTGCACGCGGCGGGCGTAGTTATTGCCGAAGAGCCGCTGGAAAATTACATACCGCTGTATAAGGCGCCGGGGTCGGATGAAATTATTACGCAGTTCGAAGGGCCGACAGTAGAAAAGGTCGGGCTTTTGAAAATGGATTTTCTGGGACTTAAGACGCTAAGCGTACTCGAGAGGGCGCGAAAGCTGGTTAAAGAAATACACGGGGTCGATATCGACCTTGAGAAAATCGACCTTAAAGACAAGAAGGTGTTCGAGCTGTTTGCCGGCGGTCAGACCAAGGGGGTATTCCAGTTCGAGTCGGGCGGGATGCAGGATTTGCTGATGAAAATGGTGCCTGACAGGATTGAAGATTTGATTGCGGCCAATGCGCTATATCGGCCTGGGCCGATGATTTTGATAGGCGACTACGTCGACCGAAAACACGGGGCGAAGTGGGAACTGCCGCATCCGATTATGAAAGAGGTGCTCGAAGAGACCTACGGGATAATGGTCTATCAGGAACAGGTGATGCGGATATGTAACCGCTTAGGTGATATACCGCTGAGGGAGGCTTATACGCTGATTAAGGCTATCAGTAAGAAAAAAGCCCGTGTCATAGCGAAGGAGAAAGAGAGATTCGTCGAAGGCTGTACGAAAAAAGGGCTCAGGGCCGGGCAGGCACGAGAGATATTCGAGCTTATCGAGCGGTTTGCAGGATACGGGTTCAATAAGAGTCACTCGACCCGGTATGCGTTAATAGCATATCAGACTGCGTATATGAAGGCGCACTGGCCGGTCGAGTTTATGGCGGCGCTGCTGACGTACGAAATGGGCAATACCGACAAGGTCGTCGATTATATCAACGAGTGCGGCAGGATGGGGATAGAGGTTCTGGCGCCGGATATAAATGAAAGCGGTGTGGACTTTACACCTTTATATAAAAGTCACGGCGAAGAAAAAAAGGCGGTCATTCGATTCGGACTGGCGGCGGTCAAGGGGGTCGGCGGCAAGGCGGTCGAACAGATAATAGCGGCCCGCGAAAAATGCGGCAGGTTCAAAAGCCTTTACCATTTCTGTGAGAACGTTGACCTTCGTTCGGCTAATAAGCAGGTTCTCGAAGCGCTGATAAAGGCCGGTGCGTTCGACCGATTAGGCGGCAATCGTCACCAGATGTCAGCGGGTCTGGAAAAAGCAATGCAGATCGGCTCGTCAATGCAGTCGGATTTGGCGAACGGGCAAATGAACTTTTTCGGACAGGCGGAAGAAACAGACTATTCGAAAGATTATGAAAAATTGCCGCATGTTGACCCATGGCCTGAGGCGCAGATGCTCGCGTACGAGAAGGAGGTGCTCGGATTCTATGTGACGAGCAACCCCTTGAGTCACTGTGCGGAGAAGATAAGCGCATACTCGACGTGTAACAGCTCGCAGCTTTCCGAGTTGCTGCAGGACAGGGACGTTGTAATCGGCGGGATGGTAACGAGGGTGCGATATCATACTACAAAGAGAGGCAGGAACGCCGGAGCGAGAATGGCGGTGTTTGTTCTCGAAGATTTGCAGGGCGAGGCCGAGGTGGTGCTGTTCCCGGAAACGCTGAATAAGTTTTCGGATAAGGTGGTTGAGGACAGCGTGGTCTTTGTAAAGGGCAAGGTTGACCGGCGAAGAGAGAAACCGAATGTCTTCGTGGAAGAATTAATAGGCCTGGAGGAGGCGGCGGAAAAATTAGCGGCGAGGGTGCGTATAAGGCTCGATGCGAATGAGGTGACCAAAGAAAAAGTAGCGGAGATAAAAACTATCTGTGAGCATCACCGGGGCAAAAGTGCTGTTTACGTCGCGCTCAATACCGATAAGGGCAGGGTTTCAGCGGTAGCCGATAAGAGTCTTCGTGTCAATCCCGACGTCGATTTCTGCAAGAAGATGAAACTGCTGGTCGGCGCGGATAATTTCCAACTCGGATAATTAACCACAGATTAACACAGATTAAAAGTTATTTACTAATGACGAACGACTAAACTAACCGTTATTCCAGCCAATCACAGTTTACCGGGCACTTACCAATCAGCCGCATTTTACACGCTTGTGCAACGCTGCAAAATTGGTTTTTTACGCCCTTTCTGTAACACTGTAACGCCCCGACCATCGGGGCAATCAGGCTCGTACCCGCCGGTTTACCGGCGAATACACGGGCATTATAGCCCTTAGGGACCGACCCGTCAATTGTATTTATCGGTTATTTTTTAATCGCAGATTACGCAGATTCTTACGGATTTAACCACTAAGCCCCTAAGGCACTAAGGTCACAAATAGATATAAATTATTTAAGCCACAGATGGACACAGATTTACACAGTTTTTTTGACACGATTAGGTGGACATGTTTTGTGTTGCTTAGACGGGAGATAAGTCTATAATTTCGAGCAGGGATGTTACTTATGTAGCATAAACAATCAATTAGGCGGAAGAGTTATAATGGATGATGAACTCGATAATTGGCGGGAGAGCAACAAAACACCCGTACATCATTCAGATGAAACAGCTTTTAGGCCGCTCAAAGAAGCTTTAGAAGATGTTAAGAAAGGTAAGGTTAAAAAGTTCAAAAA
>CAYSTP010000148.1:0-5563 GCA_964434085.1 uncultured Pirellulales bacterium | reverse complement strand
CGAATATATTAGCTTTGCAAAAAGGAATGAGGCTATTTCAATTACCAAAACTGATGCTGAGAAGACTTCCATAATTGGATTTACTGTATATAAATCGAGTCCTGACGGCTGGAGTCCTCAAGGCAATACGGCAACTATTCGAGTAGAAGCTGCACCTAATGTCCAGATACCTTAGCCGGCAGACACTCTTCTTTAGCTTATTTTCCGCAGTAGTCGATAAGGCGTACGATTTCGCTGCGGAGGTCTTTTCGGTGGACAATCATATCGACAAAACCGTGTTCGACGAGGAACTCAGCCGCTGAAATCTGGGGACAGCATAGCGGGGAAAAAGGAATGTAGCTTTTTATTTGACCTGCCTGCCGGCAGGGAAGCAGAAGCAATTGCATTAGCGCCTCCGGCAGGGAATAATTTCATAGCCGTTGCTGAAGGCAATTTGCACAGTCTTGGGCTGTGGGAAACAGTCCTCGTATAAACTACTGACACCTAACATATTCAATTTAAATTGATTCCTGCGATAAAAAACAGGGTTATGAAATGGCTTGTAGCGAAGTCGAGATTCTCGCAATGACTTTCACTCTGTTGTAGCTCTCAGAGCTTGTCGATAGCTCGACGAAGCTCGTCGCAGACGATGCCAATTTCCTGTTTGCTTAGATTATTGTAGAAAGGCAAGGCGATTGTCCTTTCGGCGACGGATTCGGTAATGGGGAAATCACCCTGCTTGAAGCCGAACTGCTCGGCCATAAAGGGCTGCAGGTGAACAGGTGTGAAATAGTCACCGACCTGGATACCGGCGTCGCGCATCGTTTGTAAAACTTTCTCGCGATTCTGACGAGTGAAGCGTTCGGCGAGGCGAATGACAAAGACAAACCAGTTTATGTCACAGCCGGGCGGCTCGGTAGGAACAATGAACCTGTTGTCACCGGCGAGGGCTTCCTGATACCATTTTGCGACCTGTTTGCGCTTGCGCTTGATTTCCTCGATTCTCGATAATTGAACAATGCCCAAAGCGCAGTTGATATCGCTCAGCCGATAATTGTAGCCGAGGCGTTCGTGGCTGAGCCAGCCCCCCCCTGCCCCCCTGCCCTGATTACGCAGAGACACACACATATCAGCCAGTCCGTCGTCGTCGGTGAGAATCATTCCCCCTTCCCCGGTTGTGATTTGTTTATTGGGATAAAAGGCGAAGGTGCTCATTTGGCCGAATGTCCCGGCCTTTTTGCCGTTCAGCGCTGAGCCGAGGGCCTCGCAGCTATCTTCGAGGACGATTAGTTTGTGCTTATCGGCGATTTGGCAAATTTTGTCGAAGCCGGCGGGACTGCCGAAAACCTCTACCGGAATAATCGCTTTGGTTTTTTTGGTGATTTTGGATTCGACCTTTGAAACATCTATGTTCAGGGTCGCGGGGTCAATATCAACAAAGACGGGTTTAGCACCAGCCATAATTATGACGTTGGAGGTGGCGATGAAGGTAAAGGGTGTCGTAATGACCTCATCACCTTTGCCTATACCCATTGCGAGCATACACAGATACAGGCCGCTTGTGCCGCTATTAACGGCAACGGCCCGCCTGACACCTATGTAGTCTGCAAAGGCCTGCTCGAACTCAGGCAGTTTCGGCCCGAGTGAAAGGTTTGGGCTTTTGAGCACATCAGTTACGGCCTGAATTTCCTTTTCAGTGATGTCCGGCCGAGACAAGTGTATTCTCATCAATAGTTCCTCATCGCATCAAACTCAGATTATACGACCAAGAGATTTTACTGTTCGAGCGTAAAAAAACCAAACACTTTTATCCTACCGTTATACGGCAGGAACCATTCCGGCTTATAGGACGTAATAGTAAAAGGTAAAGCCGGTATTGTAACAAGGCCTTAGAGCGGGGCAACTTATGTAAACAGCCCTGTTTTTCAAGCCGATAAACTACCGGCAGGCGATAAAAACGGGGATACGAAAATGGCAAAAGGCAAAAACGTATTAACGACAGGCGAAGTGGCCAAGATATGCAACGTTGCGCCCCGGACGGTTTCTAAATGGTTCGACAGCGGGCAGCTGAAAGGTTACCGGATACCGGGCAGCAAAGACCGGCGGATACCGGTCCACGAATTAATACGCTTTATGAAGCTGAACAATATGCCGGCGCCGGCACTGCCGATGGGCAGAATGCGAGTCATGATAGTTGACAGCAACGGCGAGTCGGCGTCGGACCTGGCGGAGACCCTGAAGTCGAAGTCTGATTATGAGGTCAGAGTGGTCAAGAATAACTTCGAGACAGGCACCGTCGTCCAAAGATTCGCACCGCACGTGCTTCTTGTGAATCTGCTATCTAAGGAGATAGACGCAGAAGAAATCTGCAGGAATATCCGGGCGGACGAAGAGCTGCAGACAATAAAGATTATCGCCCTTGCGAACCACCTGGCAAGAGGCGAGGCGGTTGCGCTGATGCAAAAAGGTTTTGACGGTTACGTGTCCAGACCCAACGACACCTCGGAAGTCATCAGGAAAATAGAAGAGTCAACTGCAATCATCTATTAGCAGCTACCGACAGATTAAATGACGGCGTCAGAAGGAAAAGCCGGCGTTAAAACGGCTTTCTTTTTTTATTGTCCATTCACCCCCCGGAGCATTCCTTCAAGTCGCAGTCGCGGATTTTTGTTTTTCAAAAAGGTTCAGTTTGCTTATAATTAAGGTCAGTTTGCGCCCGTAGCTCAGAAGGACAGAGCACTGGTTTCCTAAACCAGGGGTCACAGGTTCGAATCCTGTCGGGCGTAGTGAGAATCCCATTACGATGCCGATATCAGCGGTTATTACTACACCATTTCTCACAGGTGCGATTGACAAACAAGGCCTAATTTTGCTTTTCATTCTCAATTGTTCTATCTGCCCGGCGGCAATGGTGCCGTTTGTGATTCCCGCCCAACAGGACGCCAATTCGCTTATAGCCATACAAAATGAGCCAGTTGGAGGTGATGCCTTTTACGACCGAATTGTGGCAACGGGCGACCATTTCACGAGAGGCGGAGAACGAATCAAAATGTGGGGCGTTAATTTCAGCTTCGGGGGGAATTTTCCAAGCCATGCGGACGCAGAGGTGGCGTCAGTCGAAACCAGTCGTAACCAGTTTATCAGGGCGTGGCTGGCTACAATTTTCCCAGCTTGGTTTGGATTTTTTTATCAAGTGTATCTAAACGCATACGCCAAGTTTGCCGGTTTCCAGCTTGCTGTATACCATATCTGCTTGTGAAGGCATTAAATGTCTTCACACTATCTATTCCAAGAATGCTCATAAAACGTCTTTTCGTCGCTGGATTCGACCATTCGCCTTCTGGTCTCGTAGGGTTTTGTTGTGTATTGTTCGTCGCTGTGTTTTTGACTGCCTTCAACAAAGGTTCTAAATCAATATAAGTCTCATTCAGGGCCTCTCGGATTATACTACGGTAGTATGATTCCCTTCTATCGAAAGATATGCTTTTAGCGAATTGTTCCTCCAGCGGCCCCTTCACATAGAAAGACCAAACAGCAAAGCCCAAAATATTTTCAGGGGACTTATTTTCCTTACCCTCCCAATCAAAAAGAATCCTGTGGTGAGGGTAAGGTCCTTGCTTTTCTCCATCGTGAATAATAGCAAGCAGTGTATACCAAAAGTCAATACTTCTCTTGCACTTTGACACTTAAAATGCGAATAACTCTCCAGATTACCGCCAAACCTCTCGATATTACCTAAACCCTCAACAACAGACGCAGCACCAGTTTCACTTAAAGTCCGCAACATCCCGTTCACAGTATCCAGCAATATGATGGGGAAAACCTTTCTTACTTTGTGAGAAACTATTCTTGCCGAAGGGTGTTCAACCGATTCAATCAGCGTCTTGTAACAGCAGGCCTCTATCTGGTCTACTTTTACTCTTCGTAGCAATGGCTCAACCAATAGTCGGTAAATATTTCTATGTCATTCACGTTAACAATCTCATCTTGATTAAGATCACCTGCTAGGTTTACATCAACCAGTAGCCAGTTGTCGGTGAGTATTGAATAATCTATAAAATTAACAGGGTTCAGGTTATCAAGATTTGGGCAATTCTCATCACAAACGTTTCCTGTTCCGTCACTGTCTGAATCTGCCTGAGAGGGATTATAATCATTTGGGCAGTTGTCTGTTGAATCAGGTACTCCGTCGTTGTCATCGTCGTAGTCCACATTCACCGTCACACCAAACCCTTTCCAGCCGAAATTACCACTCTCTTCACGCTGGACGTTACCAAAACTATCTATCGCTCGTGCAAAAATCTGATATTCACCAACTTGTGGAATAACCCAGGTAAATTCCCAGTGTTTCCAGACATTAGGAACATAATAATTAAGTATCTGGGCAGGTGCCCAACTCTGGCCATCATCTATGGTTACCTCTACATTATTAATATCTATTCCTTCTCCGGCAAACGCCATACCACGGATAATATACGTGCCAAGAGCTATAATCTCAATGTCGTTAGGCTCGAATATTCTTGCATGAATAGGATAATGATCTAAATCTGTAAGCGGCGTGAATGTAGAAACCTCTATACGTGCCAACCATCGTGCATTTTGAAAACCTGCGATTCCAGGTAAGACCAATTTTAGAGGATAGCCCTGCTCAATTGGAAGTGTTTGGCCATTAATAGCATAAGCTAAAAGGAAGTCATCCCTCAACAACATGTCATCCAAATTACATCGCCTAATTGCGTAGCCATCGACACCATAAAATGTAACTGATAATGCTTCAGTCTCTGGAATAGCTTCAAGCAGCATATCATTAAGATGCACGCCAGTCCAGTTGGCATTGCTGACAAGCAAGTCAGGCCCTTCCGGGAAATAACACTCTAAAGTCGACATTTGTGTCGTCGCAGGATACTGCATTATGTCATCCAGAGTCAGGCTCAGAGGTCGTTCGACCGCGCCATCAATTAACAAATGCCAGTCGCCAGGTATATTAGGAGAAACACCGATTGTGAAAAACTCCTCGATGGGTGTAATAGGAGGGGGTTCAAGCGAATAGCCATTAACAGATAAGCAACCAATAATAAAGCATAAAATCACCATAAAATCTTTCCGGTCTTTCTTGAATGTAACTTTTACTTCCATATTATTCATTTTAGTCTCTTTTCAAGTCCCAATCGTGATTTTGATAAATACAATATCGAGCATAACAATCCTGTTTTGCTTGTTACCTTGCCGCAGACAAGCTCTGCTTCTATCCGTTAGCTGAATCTCGTGTACAAATCATATGCCGGCAGAAAAGGATGTATTCAAAAGTTTTTTGTTTTAGCTGGCTCCAGCATTTTTTTATATCATAGTTTATACTATATAGTAATTACTCCTATTAATCAAGTATTGTTCTTTTTTTCAGGAAAAATTTTTCCCTCTGCCGATAAATGATTGATTATTTTTGATCTCTTGTTTTTTCTACCAAAATAGTGAATAATAAATCGAAAATAACGATGCGCCCGTAGCTCAGAAGGACAGAGCACCGGTTTCCTAAACCGGGGGTCACAGGTTCGAATCCTGTCGGGCGTAGTGAGAATCCCATTAC
>CAYSTP010000147.1:4013-5570 GCA_964434085.1 uncultured Pirellulales bacterium | reverse complement strand
CCGAAATTCGACACTTTACAAATCGGCAGAGACAAGGTTGATTTTCTGATGATGGTCCCGATTACAATGCAGGAACGTCACTATGCCAAACAAAACGGTGCGGAGGCTCTGCTGGAGGTTTTTGAAGAAGCCAGTTTTGGCCCGGTCATCAATGAGAACAGAACATCGCTGGTATGAAAAGTAAATCGAATATCGTTCTGATAGGTATGCCGGGGGCGGGGAAGAGCACCGTCGGGGTGCTGCTGGCCAAGGCTATGGGGCGGTACTTTCTCGATACGGATATATATATCCAGGCGATTGAAGGAAAGGAACTTCAGGAGATTATTGACGAAAAGGGACTTCATGAATTTTGTCGAATCGAGGAATCGCATATTATATGTATCGACCTTAAAAATGCTGTAATCGCGACGGGCGGCAGCGCTGTATATAGCGAAAAGGCGATGCAGCATTTGGCAGAGGACGGGACAATCATCCACCTTGATTTGCCGTTTGAAGAGGTTGAACGGAGGGTGACTAATCTCTATACCCGCGGGGTGGTGATGGAAAAGGGACAGACGCTGGCCGGCTTGTACGAGAAACGACAGCCTTTGTATAAAAAGTTCGCCGAGATTACGATTGACTGCCGCGACAAGAGGCACGAGCAGATAGTGGATGAGATAGTCACACTTTTGACCACAGATTCCTCCGTCGCCAAGGCTTTGGAGGACAGGTGACACGGATTCAAATTGGACTTTTGACGGGCGGGCAGGATTGTATTTGAGGATTGGGGCGGATTTTTGTAAAATTCCGCCTGTCGGGACTGGGTGATGCGGATTCGGCAGCGGCGTTAAGAGATGAGGGACAGCTATGATTTGTCCAAGGTGCGGCAGGCGGATGGACTGGTATATAGACGGGCTGATTCGGCCCGGCGCAAGCAGGAAAATTTGCCCGTCATGTGGGGCCGAGCTTGAGCTCTTAAATGGAAGCACTGGGCTCCTTGTTAACAGCATATTGCTTGCAATTGGGTTTTTGATTATCTGGCTCAGCGAAATTCCTTATATGTGGCTGTGGATAGGTTTGCTCGGCGTCGGCTGCTGGCTGTTGCTGCCGGTGTGGACGAAAATGTTCGCAAAATTGGTGGTATGGTCTTACACCGAAGAGCAGCAGGCCAAGGCAAAATGGCTGGCCGCTGAAAGTGCCGCAAGTACTATCGCGATGGCTGCGTGGGTACTTTATATGGTTCTTATACTTGTCATTCCCTACGGCCGGGTTATTTCTGAATTCAACCCGCTCGACGAGAAGGCCTGGGATAAAATGGAGCAGTTCGCGGAGATGGCTAAGGACCGTTTTGCAAGCACAAGGGGGATTATAGAGCTGGGGCTTGGTATCTTATCTTTTTGCTGGTGTCAGGTGAACATGACTCGGCGCATGCTCCTTAGACGCAGGGCTGTTGCGAGCAGACTCCAACAGAGCGGTGAAATGGAAAACACAGGAGTCTAAAGATGTACATGACTATAATCATTATTGTCGTGCCGGTCCTTGCGGCGATATTGGCTCTTGTGTTGGTCTTTTCGCGCC
>CAYSTP010000147.1:0-3913 GCA_964434085.1 uncultured Pirellulales bacterium | reverse complement strand
CTGGCGAGCGAACTGTATGAGGAGGGCTTAGAGACCAGGACCGGCTCTTACGTACAGCCTCGGCATAAACCGAAAGATGAAGATACCGAGGCGATTCCTGCGGCGGTGGTGAAAGAGTTCGACGCTCAGATTAATCTTACCCCTAAAGTGAGTGTCGGGACGGCGGTGCCGGAATCGATTTATGAAGCGGATTTCAGCGCGACCATACAGGCCAAGTCTCCGAATGAAGGTGTAAAGAGGTGCCAAATAGAGCTGCCTTTGCCGCCTCAGGTCATCTCGCTTGCCGATGTAGACGTCAAAGTGGACGATGTCGCCAGCGAAGACTTCGTGCTGGGATGGAACAGCCTTATCTGGCAGGGGCCGCTCGATAATGAAAAGTTTTCGCAAATCAAGGTGACTTACTCAGCGGTGGGCAAGGGAGTGTACAGACTTGAAAAGCCTTCCGGCAGGATTATAGATAAGTTCAAGGCCAAGCTGACGGCACACAGGGGCAATATCCGGATGCTCGAGCTGTCTTTGCAGCCGAACAACCTGGAGCAGGAGGCTAATAAGACAACTTACACGTGGGAATATAGTCGGCTGGTTGTGGCAAGGCCGATAGTCGTTGACGTACTGGGGATGGCGGCGATTGACCGGCTCGGTGAGCTGACGTGGCTGGGGCCGTTGAGCGTTTTCGTGTTCGGTATTTTAATCGCGCTTACTGCGCTTGCGTACGACCCGGAGAAACTGAGCGGCTGGGTGGTGGTGCTCGTAGCAGGGTGTTTCGCCGGCGCCTATCCGATGATGTACTTCCTGCAAGATTTTACCAGTCTTTCAGTAGCTATGGGTGTGGCGGTGGCGATTGTGATGGTTATCATAGCCTGTCGCATCATCAGCCTGTGCGGATTCGGTTACGGAATATTCGGCGGATTAGTATTGCCGGCGGTGATGTTCGGATTGACACTGGCGACAGCAATTGCCACCAATCGTGCGATGCAGGGTGTTCTATTAACGGGTATGGCAATCTTTGCATTTGTTGTGGCGATGGTGCTGCTTCCAAAGGCGCAGGAGAAATTAAAAGCCGGAGCCGCTGAAGGATAAGGAAGGGTATAGTTTTAGACACTGAATTTTCGATTTTAATTTTGACCATGGCGATATATCCAGCGATATGAACGAAGCTGATAAAAACCTGAAGTCTATTATTTTCAAGGCTTGTCTTGTAGCAGTCTGGACAGATAGTAGCATGGCGTCGGACGAAAGGCGATATTTGTCCGACCTGATAGAGACACTGGGAGAGGATGAACAAGAGCGGCAAATGCTCAGGGAGCTTCGTTCAACAGAACCGGATGAGAACCAGGTGCTGCATGAGGTTGCACAGCTTGATAAACAAGAAAAGGAATATTTGTTTGACACGTGTATGGGTATTCTTACAAGCGACAGACGTTTAAGAATATCTGAGCTGCGTTTTTTAAGTACTCTTAGAAAAACTTGCAGGATAAGCATCTGGTCATATTACGTAAAAAGGATAAGAGCCCTAAAAAAAGCCAAAGCGATAGTATCACTAAATGTTCGGGTCATGTTTCTTTTTTTGGGGATTTTTTTATTTATAGTTTTGTATTCTGTTCGCCAATCTTTGAAGAATGATGTCGGCAGCGTCTTAAAAGAGACAAACAGTGGAAAAGAAATATTTGTCTCAACATTATCTCCGGCAGATATAAAAACACTTAACCTTAGTAGCAGCGAAGAAGTGTTCGACCATATACAGGACAGTATTGTCTCGGTTAAAGTCTTTCGTAATAATCAGCCGATTTGTTCCGGTTCGGGTTCAGTGATCGGTTCAGACTTAGATGGAATTATTTATGTGATAACAAACAGGCATGTTATCAAAAACTCAATCATCAAAAAGAAAGAACAATCGGACCGCATTAGAGTCGAAGTGCAGCAATACTCGGGCGCTAAATTCGATGCCGAGCTTGATTTTTATAGCCGTGAACATGATATCGCGATGTTGGCTGTTAGAGGAATGGAAAAGTACGCCAAACCACTTAAGCTGACTCTCAAACAGCAGATGCGCGTCGGTCAAACGGTGTATGCCGTCGGCAGTCCGATAGGTCTTTCTCATACATTTACGGCTGGCGTAGTATCGGCTCTGCGGGATTCTTATATTCAAACTGATGCGACAATACATTCAGGTAGCAGCGGCGGGCCTTTGGTTGACCAATGCGGTGCTCTTTGCGCCATTGTAACATTAGGACACTCAACGAAAGATTACGGATTTGCGCAGTATTCCGACGTTATATTGGAAGTGCTTAACGAACGCAGGGAGTCTGCGGATAAGTCACCGGATTAAATTAAAACTGACCTTTAGATTTTATGGGAATATCTATAAAAGGAGGTAATATGAAGCAGGTACAGATTGTTCCGTTAGCGGATGACAAGCCGACTCTTAAGACGCTGCTGAATGACACCGAAAGGAGATTGCGCGGAGGGCGGACTACGTTCAAACGCAAAAAGGCAGGCAAGTGGGTCCACGTCAGGTACTCCGGCTGGGTTACGTGGGACCTGGCCAAAGGCGGTGTCATAGAAGCCAAAGTGCATTCCAAAGAGGGAAGTGAGTGGCAGCTCCTGCAGGCGTTTGTAGGTTACGTGGACCGGCACATCGGGCAGTACGTCCAGAGCATCAACATCATTTATAAATAACGGTCGCTTCGCACCTAAAGGCGGTACGAGACGGTAAGCAATAGGCTACGACATAGGGCTGGGTTCTAATGTTAGTTGAGGTCCTGGTAATATAAGGAGAAGCTATGAAAGTCGTTCGACAAATTGGTTCTATAGCGTTTGTGGCGGGACTGTTCACTTGCATCTTTGCCGGCTTGCCGTGGCACGTGATAGTTGCCGATGACCCAGTCGTGCCCTGGTGGCTGCGAATAGCGGTATTTTGCCTTCTGGGCGGTATCCTTGTGGTGCTTGTGACAGTGGCTGTCGAACAGAAACAGTTCAAGACGTCTGGCCGGGCGCCGGTGCAGGCCGTCTCCGAAGGTAAGGTTTTATTATTAAATTCTGCAGAGATACCTGGCCGAGTAGTCACGCAGGTTTTAGGCCTAGTCCAGGGCCATACGGTATTTGCTATCTGGCTCGGCAAAGACCTGTCGGCCATAGTCAGACTAATCCTGGGCGGTGAATTGACTGAATATACAGAGATGATGGGAAAGGCTCGCGAGGTAGCTACCGACAGGATGACGGCCGCGGCTGAGCAGATGGGAGCGGATGCAATAATCAATGTTCGCTATATGACTACATCTGTTATCGGTAGTGCCGCCGAACTTTTGGTTTATGGCACTGCTGTCAAACTCAGCTAATAGCTCACCCGGCTGGATGAACATGTTGTCGGTTGCGGGGACGGGGAGGATGTGATATAAAGGGCGGTTGTATTGCGATTGCAGAATAACGAATTACGAGCGACGAATTGCTGTAACGGGGGTTTTGGGCTGGTTAGATGGAAGTAGCACAAGTCAGACAGGCGATAACGGAGATAGCGGCTCGGGTTGAACAAATCCGGGACTGGCTTTGACTTGCCTAATAAACAGAGGGAACTTCAAGCCTTAGAGAAAAAAATGTCGCAGCAGGGTTTCTGGGATAACCAGGAGACTGCGCAGGCGACGGTGGGCAGGCTAAGTGCGCTGAAGGCGACCATAGAGCCGGTCAAGGTGGCGCTGGCGAGCGCGAAGGATTTGCGTGAGTTGTTCGAATTAGCGGTTCAGGAAAATGACAGCGAGATATTAGGACAGATTGAGAGGGACCTGCAGCAGTTAGAGGCCAAGTGCGAGCAGATTGAGCTGATGGGGCTGCTCAGCGGCGAGCACGATTCGAATAGCTGCTTTTTCAGTATTCACGCCGGGGCAGGCGGGACGGAAAGCTGCGACTGGGTGAATAT
>CAYSTP010000146.1:0-5599 GCA_964434085.1 uncultured Pirellulales bacterium | reverse complement strand
CGGAGCCGAGCCGCAGGAGCTTTATTATTTATGACCGAACAATACTTCGCAGTCTGCCTGACGACCAAAGGTACGACAGGTATCTTGAAGACCTGAAAGACAGAAAGATGATTTACATAAATCCTTATACGGGGACGTTTATTAACAGGTAAGGTTTTTCATGGCCGAACGTGTAAACAGACGGGGGTTTTCCATAGCCGAGGTTTTAATAGCGATAGGCATTTTAGCGGTGGCGATGATTTTTATCGCGGGCGTTTTTCCGGTCGGGATACGCTTTACGCAGGTCTCGATTGACAGGACAACGGCGGCGATTGCCGCGAACGAGGCCTTTGCAAAAATCCGCCTCTACTGCGATGAGGTCGCTCCTGACGTGACCCTGCTTCGTGCTGATGAGCAAAGAGACTTCAACGACTGGTTCGATGCCGTTGATATTTCGGACGATTATTTCGTTGATGCTAATACATTTTCGTATCCGACGGATAATACAATAGATTTTGATGATAAGCAGTATTGCTGGTCTGCGCTATGCCGCAGGGCGGATAGTTTTACTGCCGGTCCGAACACCGTGGACCCCGGTCGTGATATTCAGGTAACGGTGTTTGTCTGCAGAAGGGCCGGGTCGGGGGCAAGATACTACAAGCCCGACTCTTACGGCGGGATTACGCTGAATACGGACCAACTGCCCAGGCCGGTGCGAGTTAAAGTTGCCCAGGTCAGCGGCGGCAGGGACAATGAGCTACAGATAACAACCTACGTCGAAAAGACGCTTATTAATGATGGCGTCTTAATTGTCGATGGTCCGACCGGGCGGATATATCGCGTGCTGGAACGGTATAAGGACCCCGATGACGACAGAATTCTGCTGGACAAAAATTTTATATGGGACGACTGGCGGGGCGGGATGCTCTTCAGCCCTCGGTATGTATGGGTTGTGGCGCCTTCGGCGCCTTTGAGCAGTCAAAGGGGCATAATAGGTGTATGGCAGGTCAGAGGCAAAAACCCATGCGTGGGCGTTTATCAGAAGGTAATCAGGTTTTAGCTACAGGGATATTAGCCACAGACGGACGCAGGTCTCGCAGAAAGTATAAAAGTGAAAACCAAAAATAAAAACAGTGTTAATCCGTGTAACTTGTCGCGGTGCAGCGCAGCGGAGACGGAATCCGTGTCTAAGAAAAAAAGATGCGGTTTTACGCTGGTCGAGCTGATGGTGGCCGTCGGCCTGATGGCAATGATTATCGCATTCAGCAGTATAATCTTCCGGTTCGGCATCGACGCCCATCGAATTTCTTCGGCCAATGCCGAGATTATGCAAAAGGCCCGCGCGATAACCGAGCAGCTCAATTCCGATTTGCGCGGACTGAGGAAAGACGCCCCGATTCTTATCTGGTTTGAGCAGGACAATACTGCCGATGAGCCGAATCGATACGACCAGATAATGTTCTTTGCCGACGGCGAGTTTACTTCCTACAGACAATACAGGAAATCCCTTAATCGGTATGTCGAACTCGATGACGCAACGCCTTACGACAGCCAGGATTATCACGTCGTGGGCAACCTCGCAAGGATTTACTACTCGCTTGCGCGAAGTTTCACCGATGACAGGCTGACCACGACTCAGGAGCCGATAGCTATAAAGCGGCAGCAGGACCGGATACTCGCCAGGCGTGTGCACATTCTGACAGCCGACCCGTGTGTAGCACTCTGGCCCGACGCCGATAATATCGACTCAACCTTCGGTAATCTCTATCCCTCTTCGGGGGTGTATCTTTACAACGATGTGTATGAGCATGACAGTGTGCCCCTGGCAAAGTACAAATCCGCGGACAGTTTTGATAATGCGGCGATAGTACATACATGTTTTGACGACCGGGCCCTGGTCGACAGGCGCGAAGTGCGGACATTTCATAATCTGATGTGTGAGGCGGTCGGCAGCCTCGCCGTTCAGTGGGCGTACTGGGACAGAAAGTCAAGAGGAGATGGGGGTAATGATTATGAGCTTCGATGGTTTCCCGGCGACGACCCGGACGGTGACGGCCAAAAAAATGATTCCCAGATGACGCTCAACGGTGTCGGGCCGAACAGAAAATTCGGCGTGCATTTTATGATGCCTGCCGGGACGGGTATAGGTGATTGGCATTATGTCGATGAGCTCGAGTATTACATCGATGATAATTTTACACGCGGGTTTTATCCGGCGGCGCTGAAGTTTACGTTTAAGGTATATGACTCCAAAGGAATTATCAAGGGAGGCAGGACGTTTACGCACATAGTTTATCTTGAAGATTGACACGGAGGCTGAAATTATGACCGGCCGAAAACATACAAATAACGGTCTGACAAGAGGCTCGGCATTGATTCTGACGGTTGTCCTGACAAGTATCCTGGCCATCGTCGCTGTTTTATTCCTTCTGGCGTCACGGGTCGAGACGCTCTCGACCTCCTCGCTAATCGATGAGCGGGATTTGAATCTTGCGGTCGATACAATCATCTCAAAACTTTCGAACGAGCTTGTCCTCGATACGCCCGGCGTTGCCGGACAGGAGTATTACGATTATCCCGGCGACAGGGACAGATGGCTGGCAAGTATCGAACCATACGATGACGGCGGCACTTACAAATGGGGCCAAATCAGCGACCCGACAGGTTATATCTCTCGTTCAATTCCCGGAGTCAAAACCAGTTGGGACACACGCGAAGTTCCGGTTAAACCTTTGGGCAGCACAGTTATAAAGGAATATCCGGAGATAACCCTGGAGGACAATGGACAGCTTGAACAATTGTGGGCCGATGCGGACGGTGATGGTATAGCCGATTCGAAGTGGATTGAGCTTGAAGATGTTATGGGCAGCAGGGGCCGGAAGGTCTATGCCGCTGTTCGCGTCATCGATAATGCAGGATTGCTCAATGTAAACACCGCTTATGAGTTTGACGAAAACAGCGGCAATATTCTCAGGGTTGACGGCTCGCGACTCTATCAGATAAACCTAAGCGCCCTTGCACGCAGCCCTGACACAATCGCCGGAATAACGTTGAAAAGAAGCGGTATGACTTACCCAACAGATGCTGAGCTGGAGGATTATGAGAGGTATGGTGCATGGAGCCTTGCCGACCCGTGTGATGATTATACCTTGTTCGACATATCCGATGAGTTGGAGCTGCGGTACCGGTTCCTGGTCAGCTCACCTGCGATTACAAGGATTGAGAACGCATGGGAAGACACCATTAGTGAGAAATGGACGTATGTCGCGGACCGGCCTTACGATGCGAGAGGCAACTGGGGGCTTACCGAATGGGAAAATCGAGTGACCGACCCGTGCCATGCCCAGTTCGACCGCAGGCATCTGCTTACAGCCTACAGCCTTGACCGTATTATTGCTGCTGACGCGAACGGCTTGAGCAATGCGGGAATGATAAATGTAAACTTCGACCCCTGTGACCTCGACCGGATAACCAACGATTATGACGAACTGGATTCGTGGAGAGCGGCGAGGAATTTCTACGTCAGGTGCGCTAAATGTTTGGACCCTAACCTCCCCGTCAGCACTCGACAAAGAATGAAGCGGAAGCTGGGACAACTTGCGGTTAATCTGGTTGATTTGCGGGACTTCGATACCGACGTTACAACACTTTGTCTGGGACATCCCGACTGGGATGCTGACGGAGATTTCGGCATAAACGATTACGTATACGGCCTTGAGCCTTTCCCCGTTATAACCAGAGTAGCTATAAGGATAGACCCCAACGACCCCGACTTTGACCCGAACGACCCGAATGATGTCCAAAAAAACAGTTATGCGGTGGAATTGTTCAATCCGTTTGACCGGGAGATTCCTCTGGACCACCCTCTTTACAATTTTTGGCTTTCCGTTACGGATTTTAATGCCGTCCCTGACCCGAACGACCCGAACGCCGCACAGGCATTGCTTTTGAACCAGTTTAACTTGTATGGCCCGAGCGGGCCGGCTTCACTACAGCCGGATGATTACCTGGTCCTCTATAACCTGGATTTCTTCAATATGGACCCGACTGCTTCAATGGAGTTCCCCGAACTGCGATTTTCGAGTGGTTATTTTGTCAGTGATACCAACACCGGGCCGACAGTGGACGCTAATTTTGTCAATGCGCACAACCTAAATATCAAAAAGGTGGTCGGTGTGCGCTACGACGAAACGAGTGTCCCCGCCACGGACGTGCGGTATATATATATGGACAGACAGTTAATGTATAGCGACTGGGTCCGATGGGACCCGAACGGTGAACCGCGATTTTACGGCAGGCCTTACAATATCGAAACCGCTGCCTGGTGGGATGTCGTTTACCCGCAAACCGCAAGGGAATTCGGCGACGTCAACGACCCCAACGCACCGCCGACGGCTTCAGATATCGAGCTTGGAGTACACGGATACTACGGGTATATGACGGACCGGCCTGCAATCGACATCGCTGTCCCGTACGGCCCAGGCCAAAATTTGCGAACGGTAGGTGACATTGCACGAATCTGGACGGTGGGACCGACGGACCGTATCTATGACCCGTGCGATGCGGATAACCCGACTGTTTCTGAGCTGTTCGACCCCAATTTGCTCGATGTCGGTCCCATAGACCCCAACGACCCGAATGACGTGAACGACCTGAGTAACACGAGGTTTTTCCGGTTCATCGAGTACTCACGGACCGTAGGAGAGAAGCTGCTGTTTGCTTCCAGGGCCAGGGAACTTGGTATAGTGCAGGACGAAGATTTCATCAGATTGAATCTGGCTGACCCGCTGTATGCGAACCTTTTCCAGTATATCACCGTGTTTGACCCGCGAGTGGACGGCATCGACAACGACGGTGACGGCACGCCGGACGGGACGAATGAACTTAAAGTCCCCGGCAGGATAAATATCAATACCGCGCCGTATTTCGTTATCGAGCAGCTTCCCTGGATGACGGCCGATATTGCCAAAGCGATTGTGGATTACCGTGATATGCGGGGCAAGTACTCGAACCGCCGTAATGCTTTGGAAAGTGAGCTAAGCGGCCAGTTGGGTTACCAGATATGGCGAAATTATCTTCGGGATGATTACCCCGAGGACTGCGGATTCGCTTCTATCGGCGAGCTGAACCTTATTGCCGACGAAGGTGAGCCGACGAGCATGTGGAAATACGCCCTCGAACCCGGCCCGTTAAACTCATCGTTCCCGGATTTGACCGATGCATACGGCTCTGATGACCGGGCCGATAACGATTTTGAAGAGCGCGATTTGATATTTGCCCGTATCAGTAACCTTGCGACGGTACGCAGCGACGTCTTTACGGCGTATATCCTTGTGCGTCTTGGCACGGATGGGCCGCAGAAAAGAGTAGCGGCTATCCTGGACAGAAGCGATGTGTATAGAGGCGCCGACAAAGTAAAGGCAATAGCCGTGCATGACGTCTCTTATCCGAAATAATCCGGTTGCTATTTTTGCTGCAACATCTCTAAAAGCTCGGCGTGGACTTTTTTATTGGCGGCGACTATCTCAAACCTGGTGCCGTCGTAAGCGGCAACGTCCATGGGGAATATTTTTTTGCCCTGAAAGTCGGTCATAATTCCACCGGCGGCCTCGACAATCAG
>CAYSTP010000145.1:0-5622 GCA_964434085.1 uncultured Pirellulales bacterium | reverse complement strand
GATACTTAATGCGTATATAACTGTCAACAGAAAAGTAGAATGTCCCCTTTATCCTTTCTTCAGGGGAAGCAGCTTTACAATTACTGTACCCTTGCCACAAAAAACAGATAAGACTGCCTGAACATTAAATGCTTCGATTGTCAATCTTGTCATGTCCAGCCGTAACACCCATATATCACTAATCCCCAAACAATACTTGTCATGTTACTTGCCGCTGCTATAATGGTCCAACAACCCTGACACACGTATGTTACTTTGGAAAGGTTGCTAATGGTAGAACTGAGCCTCCTCGAAACCCACGGCTTGGTAAAGCGATACTCCGGCAGGGCGGTAGTGAATCACGTTGACATCTCAATCGAGCATCGTTCCATCGTCGGTCTGCTCGGTAGAAACGGCGCCGGAAAGACCACCAGCTTCAGGATGATTATGGGCATGATTACCCCCGACGAAGGTGCCGTGGCCTTTGATGGAAGCGACATTACAAAGCTGCCCATGTACAAAAGGGCCCGCCTCGGAATCGGCTACCTCTCACAGGAACCCAGCATCTTCCAGCGACTCAGCGTCCGGGACAACCTTTGTGCGATACTCGAAACCATGTCAATTACCAAAGCCGAGCGGGACCGCCGCGCCGACATGCTCATCGAGCGTTTCAGTCTGGACGAAGTCGCCGACAGTCAAGGCCGGTTCCTCTCAGGAGGCGAGCGAAGAAAGCTCGAAATCGCCCGTGCCATGGTCACCGAACCTTCTCTCATACTGCTCGATGAACCATTTAGCGGCGTTGACCCTATCACCGTCGAGGAGCTCCAGCACGAAATAAAAAGGCTCGAAGCCGCGGGGGTGAGCGTCCTGATTACCGACCACAACGTCGAGCGAACACTCGAGGTGGTCGACAAGGCATATATCATCGACCACGGCAGGGTAATCGGCTCAGGTTCGCCCGCCGACATCGTCAAAAACGAAACTGTAAGAAAATCGTACCTCGGTAATACCTTCAACGGCGACGAATTCGACAGCTAAAGACAGATACCATATGGCTCAGACTATAGACCCGGACAAATGTAAAATAACCCACTACCCCGAAAAGGTCCTGGCGAAAAAGGCGAAACCCGTCGAAGAAATCAACGAAGATATCCACAAGCTTGTCGAAAAGATGACGGATTTGATGATAGCACATAAGGGTGTCGGCTTTGCTGCTCCACAGGCCGGCGTCCCTATGCGTCTGTTTATAATCAGCCTCGATGGAACCAAAGAGAACGTCCGAGTATATATAAATCCGACTGTCACTACGCAGGGCGGTCTTGAGACAAACGAGGAAGGCTGCCTTTCGATACCACAGGTTTACACCAAAATAAAGAGATATACCCAGGCAACTGTCACCGCCACCGACCTTGACGGCCGGGAATTTACCGAACAGGCCGAAGGGCTCTATGCACGGGCCCTGCAGCACGAATTCGACCATATCGAGGGTGTCACCATAGCCGACCGGATGGGCTCAGCAGCACGTATCGTGCACAGACGCCAGCTAAAAAAATTAGTTGAAAACCACAGGGAATTCCGTTAAAATATAACTCAGCGAAATAAGGGGGGCGGCCCCGGGCTTATCCTGAAGGCTGGTTTCGCATTATATAATCTGTTGAGCTTCAAAATGAGAATCTTTTACATTGGCAGTGGCCGGTTCGGGCTGTTGTGCCTGAACGCACTGCGGGACTCAAAACACGGTATTGAGTTCATTCTTACCCAGCCGCCGAAAGCCGCCGGCCGAGGCAGGAGAACTACACAAACAGCCGTCGCCGAATGGGCGATAAGCAACCAGACCCCGTTCATCGAAACTCCCGATGCCTCAGACCCGTCCGTCATAAAAAAGGTTCGCCACGTCAATGCCGATTTGATTTTGGTCATTGCCTTCGGCCAGAAAATCTGTGACGAATTGATAAATCTGCCTCCGAAAGGTATGATAAACGTCCATGGCTCGCTGCTGCCGAAGTACCGCGGAGCCGCCCCGATAAATTGGTCTATCGTCAACGGCGAGACTGAAACCGGAGTCACTATCGCCACCGTCACCAGCCGGTGGGACGCGGGCCTGATTTTGGCCCAGGCCAAAACTCCGATTGACCCTGACGAAAATGCGGAACAGCTAAGTGACAGACTATCTGCCCTTGCTGCCGGGCTTCTGCTCGAAACGATTGGAAAAATTGAGGACGGCACCGCCGTTTACACCGAGCAGGACCACACCCGAACCACCCGTGCACCGAAATTAAAGAAGTCCGACGGCTTCATCGATTTTAGTCTCCCGGCCCTGACTATTCGAAATATGATAAGAGGTCTTTGGCCCTGGCCAGGCGTTTCGGCAATGTACGATTCCAAAACCACTGGAAAAACCTGTCGTATTACTATCGCAGAGGCCTATCTGGTCCAAGATGCAAATCCACGGAACCTGCCGCCCGGGACACTTGACGAAAATCTAAATGTCGTTTGCGGCAGCGGGGCCTTGAAGGTGACAAAAATAAAACCGGCAGGCGGCGCAACTATGACTTTCGAGGCCTTTGTTAACGGCTACCGCGTCGCTGCGCTCGATAGATTTATAAAGATTGGAAAATGAAACGGACATCGCCGACAAAAATCTCTGCTCGCCAGGTCGCCGCCAGGGCCCTGAACCAGTTCGACGCTGCGCAGAAGCACGGCACGCCCGCCGAGAAAGACGCCTATGCCGCCGACATACTCAGCGGTTTACTCTCGCAGACCGAACAGAAACCCCGCGCCACCGACCTGGTCCTCGGAACCGTAAGAAACCGTCTCGCCATCGACCTGGTCCTCGGCTCCATCGCAGATACACCTGCAAAGAGAATCTCGCCTCTTCTGGTCAACATCGTCCGTCTCGGAACATATGAGCTGGTTTACCGCCCCGAAATACCGGAGTATTCCATCATTAACGACGCTGCTGAGAACACCAAGTCCATTGCCGCCGCCAAACAGGTCGGTTTCGTCAACGCCGTCCTGCGAAAAATTGCTTCGCGGATACAGAACAGAAAAGTTCTTATATTGCATGAAAACGTCCGCTCAATACTTCCCGGTAAAAATGGCATCGGCTGCAAGTTCGACCGCCGAATTCTGCCCGACCCCGAAACCCAACCCGCCGCTTATTACAATATTGCCTATTCGATTCCAAGATGGCTGATTGTCAAATGGCTCGAACAATACGGCCTTGAAAAGACGAAGCAGATATGCGTCGCTTCCAATCGCCGCAGCAGCATTTACTTAAGGCCGAACACAATTAAGACCACCGCTTACGGCCTGGCCGAATTGCTCAGCGCCGCGCGAATACAATTCAAAATCACACCTGATGAACAGATGATAAGACCGAAACACGCGGGAGACATAACCAAGCTACCCGGTTTTGACAAGGGCCTGTTCACCGTTCAGGACCTTGCCGCTGTACAGGTTGTACCGGCACTCGAACCTCAGCCCGGATGGAAGATTCTTGACCTCTGCGCCGCACCCGGAACAAAAACTACTCAATTGGCTGAACTGACCGGCGACAAAGCTGAAATCTTCGCTACCGATATTGATTCTGCACGCCTTGAAAAGGTAAAGCAGAACGCACAGCGGCTCGGTCTATCGGGCATCACGGTTTTCAGCTACGAGGACCTCGATAATCTCGCCGAACAGCAGGGGCCGTTCGACGCTGTGCTTATCGATGTGCCTTGCTCAAATACCGCTGTAATGGCTAAACGGCCGGAAGTGCGGCTCAGAATAAAACAAAAGGCCGTTGAGAAATTGATGCAGACCCAGGCTGAGCTTCTGAAAACCGCTACCGACCTCGTAAAACCGGGCGGAAAAATCTGCTATAGCACATGCAGTATTCTAAAAGCCGAAAATCAGCAGCAAGTCCAGAACTTCCTTGCCGAATCTGCGAATCTGCAACTGGTTGGCGAGCAACTGCTCCTGCCGGCCGACGAGGAATTCGACCATGACGGCGGATACTGCGCAATCCTCGAAAAAACCTCCTGACACTGCTTCACACTGCTTTTATGGCCACAGAGGTTTTTGAGGACACGGATTAACACTGATTAACACTGTTTATAAGAAATTAACCGCAGATTCCTTCGACATGGTTCGACGTTGCTCACCACAGGAAAAACGAGAAGTTTAAATTTCTTTACCACGAAGGTCATGAAGGTACACGAAGGTTTCTTAAAAATAACTTTTCTTCGTGGTTCTCTGACTTCGGCGAGCTCAGTCGAGCCGTGTTTTTTGTGGTGAGTATGCTTTACTTTGCGGATATTCAGTTAGACCCGGAAAACTAAAAAAAAGACATATTTTGGTTGTTTTAACGGGTCTTTGTAGGTCATTATGGGACAGAAGCTTAGGTGTCTGCGTTAGTTGTTTGGTCTTAGTAACAATTTTTGAGGATGTAGAGAGATGAGAAAGAAATATTTGATTCTTGTATTAGTAGTGTTGCTATTCAGTACGGCTTACGCAGAGGCTGGGACTTGGACTACTCTCGACGTGCCTGGGGCGTCGAACACGGGGGTATATGACATCGACAGTGGCAATATTCTCGGAACTTACGACGACTATGATGGTGTACACGGGTTTCTTTACGACGGTACTACATGGACTACTCTTGACATGCCTGGGGCGTCTGCCACATGGGCATTGGGTATTGACGGCAGTAACATCGTTGGTGTATATCCTGGTACATCTGGATTTAGCCATGGGTTTCTTTATGACGGGACGACTTGGACTACCATAGATATGCCGGGAGTGATTGAAACAGCTATACGTGGCATTGAAGGAAACGATATTTTCGGCCAATACAGGGACAGCTTTGGCACGCATGGCTTTATTTATACCATCCCTGAACCAGCCACGCTTTTATTGCTCGGCTTGGGTGGGATATTTTTGCGAAAAAGACACAGAATAAAAACCCCCAGATTCGAATAGATAAATAATGAAGTTGGAACCAATACAAGCAAATATTGATTGGTATTCTTCAGTGTCTTCGCAAAAGAGTATTCCCTTACATTGCCCATATGCAAATACGGACAGATGTCCGCGTTATTATGAAAGCCTCTCATTGCTCGGCAGTGCTGGCATTACGATGGTGCTTCAACCATCCGAAGATAAACGCCTTTTGAAAAAGTGGAAAAATTCAGAACATTGGCCGAAGGTGAAGGAGGACGAACCCTTCATACATCCACCTCGTGACAGTAAGAACTTCTCCAATTTCTGCCCAGAAGTAGCCTTCGAAGTCTTTGGGTTATTCGCTTCAGAATTGCATCGATATGCTGATGAAATAGATACTCATGCTGCACATGCTCAATTGGCTAACGAAGGAGTTTCTGCAAATGATTGGCGCTGGCAATGGTCGTACATAACGCCCCTCCATTATTCGGAATGCCGCCTGTATTCTCTACTTGGTTTAATAGGATCAGGCAGGACGAAAGAAACCGGGGCGAAGGAAATCTTCGAGGCTAAGCCAGGTGTGGCTGGCTTTACCGTTAATATCAAAGAAATCGCCAAACGCATCTGGAAGTGTGTTTGTT
The DNA here is from genome assembly GCA_964434085.1 of uncultured Pirellulales bacterium. Classification (GTDB taxonomy): domain Bacteria; phylum Planctomycetota; class Phycisphaerae; order Sedimentisphaerales; family Anaerobacaceae; genus JBBABK01. The sequence continues at coordinate 76 of CAYSTP010000145.1, read as the reverse complement.
CTCGCAGCAAAGATTAGTGTCGACGACGATTTTGTTTAGGGAATGATTTTATTGACGCTCTTTCCCCGTTGAATCG
>CAYSTP010000144.1:0-5636 GCA_964434085.1 uncultured Pirellulales bacterium | reverse complement strand
ACATTCGGTCCGATGTCTTGTTCTGTGGGAAACCATTCGATAAGACCTGTATTGGCATCGATTATCATATCGTTCGGCGAGGTGAGCAGCGAATAGGTCGGTGCAGGCAAACCATTGGCGTCAACGTCGTAAGTGTAAAGCTGCCCAACTGTGGCGGTGGTTGCAGGGGTCGATGTGATTTGCGGCGGGAAGAAATCCGATGCAAAATTTGCCTGAATTGAATAATTGGCATCAACAACTATGGTTGTTACAGATGCATTTACGTCTGCAATGGTTGCTGTATCGCCCGTCCAGTTTACGAAATGGTAATCTGGTTCCGCTACAGCATTGATATCAACTACAGTTCCGTCGTTATATACAAACGAGCCTTCGCCGGGTGTCGTTACTGAGCCGCCGGGTGCGGCAGATACTGTTAAGGTGTACTGGGGGACGGGCTCTGCTGTTACCTGCACGTCATCGATGGCCATATCGCTGGAATAACCGCTGCCGGTAAGTCCTCTGAAGCGTATTGTTACCACAGAGCCGCTATAGGCGGATAAGTCGATGACGGCTTCCTGCCAGCTATTGCCCTGATTGCCTGAAAGGGACCAGAGAGGTGTCCAGGCGGGGGAGTTGACGTCGGATATTTCAAGGGTTAGTGTTCCCATAACAGAGCCGTACATGTGATACCAGAATCGCAGTTCGGGATTCGTTAACGAGCTGAAGTCGAGATTCGGGCCGGTCAGAATTGCCTCGGAGTCGCTGCATTGCGAAGAGGCCTCGGTGTATAGATATTTTCCGGTGGAGGTGCCTGGATTGTGGTCTGTTGTCGGCCCGGTTCCCGGTGATTGTGTTCCGCCGGAATCGACCGTCCAGTCAATATCGTCGTCGAGATTGTTTGTCCAGTCACCACTTAATGGACAAGCATCGCCGCAGCTCGTAGTACACTGTGTTTCGTTTTCGAAGTCTTCGGTGTACAGGAAGGACATGACAGATTCGATAGCCTGTTCAAGATTGACCCTCGGCTTGGTTATTGCCACTTTGCCGTCTGTAATAAGTTCTCCTGTCTGCGTTAGAATGGTTCTGATTTGCGAAGGTGACAGATAGTCACCATTAATCGCCTTGGCCGCCGATTGGAGGGCCGCTGCGGCGCCGGCGGTGTAGGGGCACGCAGCACTTGTGCCGCCGAACGAGCTGTAATAGTCGCCGCTCGAATAACCGCTGGAACCCGCAATGTCTGTCGTGTAGGCCCTGTTCGACGGCGCAAATACATCAAGGAAAGAAGCGGTGTTCGAATATGATGTCACCATATCCGCCGCTGTTGTATCGACAGCATACCAGCCGGTGCTGCATCCCGTTGTCGGGAATTTGTCCGCGCAGGAGCCGCTATTAACACAAGGCTGGTACGTTCCGAAGGCAGCATCATAGACCGCGCCAACCGAAATTATGTTGCTGACACATGCTGGTCCGGCTATCGAGTCGCAGAAGCCGTCATTGCCTGAGGATGCAAGAATTGTTATGCCCGCATTTTCGGCGCGGTCAGCCGCGCTGGCGTAAGTGCTCAGGCTGCCGTCGCAGGGACTGTAATACCTGCCGCCGCCGAAGCTGAGGCTGATAACCATAATGGGGTTGGCGGGGTCGTCGTACTGGTGAGAGATGCACCAGTCCCACGAGGCAATAATATCCGAATCAAGAGCCGTACCTTCGCCGTCGTGCGTGATTTTAAGCGCATAAAGTTTTGCGCCCGGCGCCACGCCGCCGATATAATCGCCGTATGTACCGAGGTCGCCGGCGGCTATTCCCGCACAGCAGGTTCCGTGCGCTACGCCAACCGGCATCGGGTCTGAATCATCATCTCCGAAATCATAGCCGCCGATTACCTTGCTGTTGGGAAACCCTCCGCCTCCGAGGCGGGGGTGGGTATAATCAATTCCAGTATCTGCTACTGCAATTGCAACGCCCGAGCCGTCGTATATTGAGCGGTAGGCCGTTGCTTCTATCAGCGGAATACCCTGGGCAAGGTGCATATATTTGATGCGGTCGGGCTCTATGGATTTTACTTTCGGGTTCGACAGGAGGCTGTTCAGTCCGTCAGCAGTTATCTCGCCGCTGAAAGCCGCCAGGTTGTCGAAGGAGCGTCGAAGGCGAAAATCTCTTTCCCCGATGACGGACAACACTTCATTCCTGCGCGCGAGAATCTTTTGGCGTAATGCGATTCTCGACGCCGGTTTTTTCCAGAGATTTTTTTGTTTTACCTCGTTCGGCTCAAAGAGGTTGACGATGACCCGGACAGTGCTTTGAGAATCCTCAAAGCCGGATACAATATCCTGCGAATCGATTAGCTTCTGGGCATTCTGTGGGGAAATTGAGAGGCTGGGTTCTTGTCCTTTTGTAGTCCGGGCAATGGCTGAGATAGCCGTAACTGACAGAATCGCGAATATGTATCTGCTCAAATATGACACCGAAACGCAGCCTTTGCTGTAAGAAACCGGCGGCAGCGGCAAAAAGCATTTTTTGCCGTCCTCCTAAATTGCAGTTATATATCAGGATATCGTATTTGTATCGATATGTCAATGATATTGCACCCGGCGGCGGTTTGCTCAATCGGCCGATAAGTCGAGAATCTGCTCGATTTGTTCGGGAATTTTGTGTATAATACGGCGGCGAGGAAGAAAGTGATAAGATTTACCTGCAAAAACTGTGGTCAGAAAATCAAGGTTTCCGACCAGTATGCCGGCAAAAAGGGTAAATGCCCCAAGTGCAGGCGGCCTATAGTCGTACCGGCGGCCTTGCAGCAGCCGGCCGAGCAATCTTCCATCATAAAGTTTCGATGTCCCCACTGCTCGCAGAAAATAGGTCTTCCTGCCGAATATGCGGGCAGACAGGTCAGATGCGCCAAATGCAAACAGCCGTTCCGTGTCCCGCAGCCGTCGGTCGCTGCATCGTGGGCGGTTGTTACTGAGCGTCCAGCCGTGCCGGTCGCGACTCAAAAACCCTCCGCTGAGCCGCCGAGCATCTGGGACCAGTTAGGTGGTATGGAGGAGCTGCGTCTTACCGAGAGCAGCGCGCCGGCCGTTGAAGGGTCGCTGTCGTTTGAGACACCGCAGCGACAGAGATCGTCAGCCGGGGTGTCGGATGTAGAGCAAGTTGCCGCGTATGAGAGCCCGTTGGGAGGATTGAGTGCGGGAGTGTATCAGAGCCCGGTTAGCGAAAAGCCGAGTATTGTCAATGCGGGGTTATTTATCGGTTTGGGCTGCGCAGCGGCGGTCGCAGCGGCGGTGGTGCTGTTGGTAGTTTTCATGTTCGGCATGGCCAAGAGTGTTATCGCAGGACAAGTCGATTCACCCGAAGCACAGGAGATTGCCGAACAGTTCATATATATGCTGGGGGACAAAAAATTTGCGGCGGCGAAGATGCTCCTTGCAAAAGACTTGCAGGCGAATTTAGGAGATACCGAACTTGAACGCCTGGCTGAGAGGATGACCACAGGTGAGATATTAGAATTGGAGTATGTGCGGGCAACAGCAGTTGACAATCCTGACACGGAGCAATTCCTACTGTGGTATTATTTGGAATATGCAGGCGGTTATGCGAATGTTATCGTTTCGGTATTGAAAGGCGATGATGGAATACGGATAGATGGTGTTGGGGCAATGGATGCATCAAGCAATACTGCGACAATCGGTTCGAGCAGCTACGAGGAATTGGCGGGTGAGGCGACGGCATCGGTAGTTTCGGACACATTCGAGTCGGCTAATTGGAGCTTGCCGTGCATTGCATGGATTATATTGGCGATAGTGGGAATCGTTCAACTTGCGGCTATGTGGACAATTTTCGATAAGGCGGGCGAACCCGGCTGGGCGATACTTGTTCCGATTTACAATATGTGGGTCTGGGCTGTTGTTGCAGACAGACCCGGCTGGCTGGGCCTTACGACGTTCTTTGTCGGGTTTATTCCTTATGTCGGATGGCTGGTTCAGCTTGGTTTGTGGATAGTAATCACAATTGGTGTCGCAAAAGCGTTCGGCAAGGGGGTGGGTTTTGGCCTGGGATTATGTTTTCTGCCGATCGTATTCTATCCGATACTGGCATTCGGAAACGATTGAGTTTTTTAGCTTTGCCTGTTATAAAACACCGCGGTTTATTTCTTAAGTTGGGGATGTTCTTATGCTTTTTTCGGACAAAGTTGCTATCGTTACCGGCGCGGGACAGGGCATCGGGCTGTGTGTCGCGGAGCACTTCGCCAAAGGGGGCGCCTCTGTGGTAATCGCCGAACTCAACAAGCAGACCGCCGAACCGGCTCTATTCGTAGCGCCGCCGTTGCATCCGCTGCTCCATTTTCATAATATGTCGTGAACCATAACGCGCAAGGTCAGCGTAGAACTTAACAGGCAGTGTATTTTTGAAAGGACAGAGCAATGCAAATCAGAATCGACGTCAAATCACTCGTTGCAGGTTTTATACTGGGCGCTGTCGTTTTTCTGGCGATGGGCCAGGCGCTGGGCGGTGCGGGCAAATCGGATTTCGGGTTCGCCGTTGATTACAGAGGTTATGCCGTGGTCAGGGACAACGCCGGTGTAGCTTACCTGATTGACCCGCAGGCCGCCCGTGCCGAAATTATCGAACACAGGGACGGGCCATACAGGGGAAGGGCTCTCGACCTTAGCAGGACCGTAAAAGTCGAAGAGAAAAAGTAAAGGGAAACGGGCCGGACGCGATACGTTCCCGCCGGGTCTCGATTAGTATTCCTCCAGGTGGTAGAACTCGGCGTTCTCCAGCCATTGTTCCGGACGGGATACAAACTCGATTATATTGTCAAGCAGGAAGTAATGCTTCTTTTCTTCTTCTGCTAATTTCAGGAACACATCCTTTTGGGCCTGGACCTTTACCTCATTGGCCTTTTCCATGTAGAACTTTCTGGCATTTTGTTCTATCTTTTGCGCTTCCTTGTACAGTTCGAGCTCGCTTTCACCAAAGCTGAACTTATTGGCTCCTTCGCGAATCTTCTCAAAGATTGCCATCGCATCGGCCAGAACTGTGGTCTCGTCGAGCTCGACCGGCGCATCAGCCTGCATCTTCTCAATCAACTCGTAGTGCTTCTCTTCCTCGTTTGCGAGCATTAGAAATATTTCCGTCAGGCCCTTATCGGGTGACTTGGCCGCCCGGTCACGATAAAATTCCTCTGCGTATTTTTCCTTTTCCTTGGCAAACTCGAAGATATTCATACTTTACCCCTGATAGAGACTTTCAATTAAGACATTAAAGCCTTAAATACTGCATGCTAAACGCTATACGTCATACGTTTCTAATCGTTCGCCACTTGCGGCCGTCCGATTCTATGAGATTATCCGCTGCCGGAAAACTCTCGGCGCCGGCCGGGTAATCATAAAGCGGCGTATCACTATCTTGCCATTGGCGCAGGACGGGGTCAAATAATTTCCACGCCGTTTCCACGCTGTCATACCTGTTAAACAGCGTCTGGTCACCCAGCATGGCGTCGAGCAGGAGGCGTGCATACGCCTCCGGCATCTGGACGCCGAAAACGTCAGCATAATTAAATCGCATATCCAGCGTTCCCATGCACATTTTCGAGCCGGGCCGTTTGGCCTGGAACTGCAGGCTCATTCCTTCCTGCGGCTGGATTTGCAGAGTCAATA
>CAYSTP010000143.1:0-5641 GCA_964434085.1 uncultured Pirellulales bacterium | reverse complement strand
TTCATCGCCTGCCAGGACCGCACGTCGGCCTTCTTATTATATGCAGCCCCCCTCGAAGGGTCGTCACCTGCTTCGGGATTGGTGAAACTGTGCACGGCATTGCCGTAAAAATTCATCTGCCAGTCCACCCCGGCATCGCGCATCTCTTTTTCGAAGGCGGTAATCTGCTCGGCTGGTACGTGCGACTCGTATTATAAGGGCGGCAGGGATGGCCAAACACGAATATTGACATTTCACTTGTAGTAAATTACTTTGCTAAGCAATACTATTATATGTCTTTATGTCGGGTGTTCTATAGAGTCTGAACAAATATTGTCGGCAAGTTGAGACTGATTAAGGATTACATATGCCTGATTGTGAATGTCTGGACTGGTGCCCTTACTTCGATAGCGATATTATGAAGGAAATAGGCACTATGGCAAAAATGCGCCAGGACGAGTACTGCAAAGGCGACTTCTCCAAATGCGCAAGGTATATGGTCTATAAGGCCTTGGGGAGAGAAAATGTCCCGGGGGATTTACTTCCGTTTCGGGTTCAAAAAGCGAAAGAGCTTATTGAAAAAAAGAGAAAAACACAATGATGCCTGCTGACATCCGGCTGTAGAGCCCGCTGTTATAACCTCGGCCGTTGACCGAACGCCGGATTAATAAGGAAAAGGGGAAATGACATGCCTGTTAATCAACAATGTTTACGAAGTATTTATGTACCTGCAGTGGTTGTTCTGCTTTTCGGATTGGTTTTACCGGTGCTGGGAGCGCTCGATATTCCCGACGGATGGACGCCTGCGGAAGCCACACTCACGGTCACGGATAATTTAGCAACTTCAGAAAAGGAAATCGTTGTCGAAAGTCAGGAATGGAAGGTAATCTTCAGCCTATTCTACAACGGCGGCATATACCGGATGTTCGACAAGGTGTACGATTCGGCACAGACAGACAACCTTGTCACGGGGCCCTGGTACAATCAGGGCGGCATATTCGATTACGACGTGTATTTACGAGGTGACCAGGAGTTCATGACAACACTTGGCAGGAATGATGACCCCTCACGGGCTACACTCGAAATTTTAGAGAATACGCCGGTGCGGCTGCGTGTCCGGCAAACGTGCCACCCACGATTGAATAACGGCGACGGTCCGCCCAACGATGTGTTTCTCGAGCTTGATATGGTGGAGGCCACAACAGATTGGACCTTCTATCCGACCGGCAGGGTCAATATCAAATTCGACGCGGTGGTTGCCGACGACTGGGACGGGATTGTTTCGCAGGGGCCGGGCGGAGCGGGCAAGGGAATCAACGCGAGCGGAACCACGATTACCGCGGTCAATGGAACGAGCTTTCTTTATTCGTGGGTGACACACGGTGATATGATTGAAAGTGCGACAGGCGGATGGGGGCCTATAGAGATTCAAGAGCGTATCGGTGAAACTACACTTCAGCTTGTATCGGCAGTTGCAACGGGAACGAACCTGGATTTTATAATTACCCGACCTTATATCCTTGACGAGACTATCTCGATTCACGCCGACGGCGACCCGTGCGATGAGCCCCACACAAGCTACTGGCAAGGCGGCAGTGACGGCGACCCGCTTTATGATAATGGTGGTTACGGCGATAAGTTCAGGAATTCCACGCCGGATGTTGAGAATGATTATGTTTATGCACACTGGACAAAGGCGCCGCGTGAATACGGCAGCCTGCTGGCATTTAACGAGCAATTCACCGGTGCGACTTACGCGGTCTTTAACGACGAGAGCTGGGGTGATATTTCCTATACGCAGGTGGCAAGGAGGGGATGGCGGCCATTCGAGGAGCACCATCGACATTTCATGGCTCACCTGGGAACGGAGAACGGGCAGGTCCTGCCGCGAATCAAGAGTGTCGCCGATGCTTTGCCTTATGCCGATGATTACAAGAACCCTTATGCCGAGGCCCGCACAGGGATATTGCAGAGCGGCGAGGGGATAAGCGCTTACGGCTATCATGTGCCGAGCGGAGCTTACCACATCGCCGCGGATGCGAACAAGACCGCTGCGATTGCGTTTGATACCGAGCGCGGGGGCGCTGTTGGTTCGGCGATTGCGTACCAGCAGCCAGCGGTCCTTGTGTCGGACTTCAACGCAGCCGACAACCGGCTGTGCGTGGAATTGTCCCAGGACAACGGCTCTACATTCGAGGAGCTGCCGCGAGCGTGGTATAACGTGACGACCGCCGCCGAGTCGTCCGAACTCGGCGCGGCTGACCGGCGCCTGCTTCAACTGCTGTGCCCGATTCCGACGACAGCCACCGGCGCAAATACATGGGTTCTTCGCTTCAGTGTAAAAGTCAATGGTGATATAAACTGTGACGGGGATATAAATCTGTTAGATTTTGCCAGGTTTGGAGAACATTGGTTATTAACAGGGTGTGAGCTTTGCGGCGGGGCCGATTTTACCGGTGAAGGCAACGTAGATGTTAACGACTTGTCGGTGATTATTGAGAACTGGCTGAATGATTAGGTGGTGATATTAAAAAATATCCGGGCGGTTGTGGTTGTGGCAGCAGCCAATTCTTCGAATGTCACGCCTTTGAGGTCGGCTAAGAATTTTGCAGTGTGGACCATCAAGGCCGGTTCGTTTACTTTTTGTTTGCGCATCGGTTCAGGTGTCATATAAGGGCAGTCAGTTTCCAGCATCATTTTATCGAGCGGCACTATCTTAGCAGCTTCGCGAACGTCGTTTGCATTTTTGAACGTAACTACACCGGTAAATGAAATATACCAGCCTTTATCAAGGATGACCTTCGCCTGGTCCGCTGTGCCGGTAAAACAGTGAAAGACCACTTTCTCAACCCGGCCGTCCCAGCGCTCTAATATCGCTACAGTATCATCGAAGGCCTCTCGGCTGTGGATTATGACCGGCAAATTCAGCTTGGCTGCAAGTGCGAGGTGCTTTTTGAAAAGCTCTTTCTGGGTGGACTGTTCTGAAAAGTTGTAGTGAAAGTCCAGGCCTGTTTCACCGAGGGCAACGACTTTTTCATGGCGGGCAAGTTTTTCCAGTTCGGCTAAATCCCCGGCGATAACATCTTTTGCGTCGTGGGGGTGAATACCCACCGCCGTGTAAAGATTATCGTATTTTTCGGTAAGGGCGATAGACTTTCTGTTCTGGTCTATATTCGTGCCGACGGTAATCCAGCGAATAACACGTGCATTGATACTGCGCTTCAGGACGTTATCAATGTCACCTATGAGCGGCTCGAAGGCAAGGTGAGCGTGAGTATCAATAAGACCGTTACTCGTCGCTCCGCCGTAAGGCGTCCTGTGGAGTTGCTCGTCGCTCGTATTTGACATCTCGTATCCCGCAAAGTTCAGGGTGTAAAGGCGTTTTTGTAGTGTTTTACCGTTTCACCGCCCCTGCGGTCAAGGGTCATATACTTATCTTCCGGCCTTTGTAAAAGATACGGATTGCGTTTTCGGGCAGGTATTGATAATATCCGAGAGATGGATGAAGAAAAGAGCCTGACAAGTAACGATTCAATAACGAGGGGGCATAAGACCGGCACCTTTATAGCGTTGCTGGTGGTTCTCGCGGCTGTGGTGGTGGCAGTTCACCGGCCGGTTTTATCCGTTCAAGCCCTCTCATTCGATGACGACCAATATCTGACTAATAATTTGTTGGTCCAGAACCCCTCCTGGAACTCAGCGAAAAGATTTCTGACCGAGGTATTCGAGCCATCTACCGTCGGAGGGTATTATCAGCCTCTGACAATGATTTCGCTGATGCTGGATTACTCTGTGGCCGGTGACGTTAATAATCTGCTCCCTTTTCACTCCACGAGCCTGGGTCTGCACGTTGCGAACACCCTGTTAGTGGCAGTTCTGCTCTATGTTATTTTCGGCAGGGCCTGGGTCGCAGCCATCTGCGGTCTTTTCTTCGGCTTGCACCCTATGACGGTCGAATCGGTGGCGTGGGTCAGTGAACAAAAGACGCTGCTGGCAACCTTCTTTGCGTTCTGGTCGCTGCTGTGCTACACAGTCTTTACGAAGAAGGGCAAGTGGTGGTGGTATATAGTGTCGGTGGTTATGTATTTTCTTTCGTTGCTGGCCAAGCCGACAGCGATAACACTGCCTTTGTTGCTCATATTGCTTGACTGGTGGCCGTTGAAACGGCTCAGCATGAAGACCTTACAAGAAAAGACGCCCTTTTTTGTCTTAGCGGCCTTCTCTTTCGTCGTGACGTTAATTTCACAGACTTCGGCAGGTTCGGCAGTACTGGGCGGGGAATACGGTGTTGAGAATATCTGGCTGTTGATTTGCCACAATATAATGTTCTATCCACTGAAAATGCTGTGGCCTGTAAATCTGTCGTCGTTTTACCCGTTCCCTGAGCCTTTCGGCTTTTCGAATCCGCTTCTCATAGGCGGTGTTGTCGGTACCGTGATATTGTTAGCGGTTCTGGTGTTTAGCATGAGGTGGACCAGGGCGCCTTTAGCAGGATGGCTGTTTTTCTTCGCGGCGATTTTGCCGACGATGCAGATAATTCGATTCAGCAATGTTATAGCATCGGACAAGTTTGCTTACCTGCCGTCTTTGGGATTTCTACTGCTGCTGGCGTTCGGACTGGGACGGCTTTGGGACAGGCGCAGGGTTGTGTTCAAGGCGATGATCCTCTCTATAGCAATCGTGATAGCAGCGGCTGAGGCAAAAGCCACGCGGGACTACCTTGTGCACTGGAAGGACACGGTGACTTTTTGTGAGTATATGCTGTCGCACACACCGGAGGCACCGGCCATTCATTATATGCTTGGTAACGCCCTGCGTGATGAAGGCAGGCTGCATGAGGCGGCGGCACACTATGAAATAGTACTTGCCAAGGAACCGGAGCGTTCCGAGAACCACTGCAATTATGGAATAATACTGGCACAGTTAGGAAGACTGGATGAGGCGATAGCGCACCTTCGCAAATCCGTATCTTTAGAAGAGGACTCAGCGGAATCGCACTACAATCTGGCAAACGCACTGCGGCTCAAGGGGGATATCGCCGGCGCCATATCAGAGTACAACAAGGCGCTGGAATATAAGAAGGATTACGTTCAGGCATATAATAACCTTGGCGGGATATACATGGAACAGAAGAAGCTCGACGAAGCTATTAGCTATTTCCGCCAGGCAATTCACTACAGTCCTAATTATGAGCAGGCACATAATAATCTCGGCTTGGCACTGATGCAAAAGGGTGAGATTGAGCAGGCCATAGTCCAGTTTCAAAAGGCCGTGGAGATTAACCCGGACTATGCGTCAGCACGGGCCAATCTGGAGGCGGCGTTACAATTCAAGAAGAGCCGGTCTCAAGAAGCTGAAGAGACTGAATAATCAAATCAGGCAAAGGCGCCGGGGTAATGCTTTATAGTTTCAGGACCGGTCTGGCCAATCTTTATTGCCACGACGTCAAATCTGCAAGGCCGGTTCTCGATTTTATGAGCCTTCAGGAAGTACTGTGCGGCGCGGGACAATTTTTTCTTTTTCGCGGGGGTGACAGAATCCTCCGGCTCGGCGAAATCTTCAGTAGAGCGGGTCTTGACTTCGACGAAGACGATAGTGCCGTCGGGGTCGGCCATGACTAAATCCAGTTCTCCGGTTTTGCAAAGGTAGTTCCGAGCGATGG
>CAYSTP010000142.1:0-5781 GCA_964434085.1 uncultured Pirellulales bacterium | reverse complement strand
GGTGGAACTCAGGCCTGTCGCCGATTTTCTTTCGCATCAGCCAGCGGATAATCCTCGGGCCCAGCAGAATGGCGATAGCGAAGGCGGTAATGGCGGCGACGATGCAGCGGAACATCACGTTCTGGTAGGCGTAGAAGCCTACTCTATGAGTGAAACTATCTCGAAGATAATAAAGAAGATGATAAATCAATTTTTGTCGGCACCTATTAACGACGACTCAGTGAAAAGCTGCTGGAGTTTTTGTACAATTTTTTCCAGCGCGACGGTTCTGGAACCTTTTACTAATACTATATCGTAATCTTTTATAAATTTGTGCATATTATCAGCGGCTGAGTCTGCGTCGGCAAAGGTCTGGACGAGCAGGTCATAGTCAGCCAGTTCCTGCGCCGTCGAAGCGGCGAGGGCCGCCATAGGTCCGACCGCAACGGCAAGCCGGACACCGGCCTTGACTATAACAGAAGCTAATTCTTTGTGGAGCTGCTCGGACTGCCTGCCTAACTCAGCCATGTCACCACAGATAAATACGGGACGGCCTTTATCGCCGGCAGCCATTTTGGAGAGCATGTCCAGTACATTTTTCATAGAGCCTGGGTTGGCGTTGTAACAGTCGTCGATAACCGTAATCGTGCCGAAATGTTTTATTTCAGCCCGCATCGGTATGGACGGCAGATTCTTAACAGCAGCAGCGAATTGCTCTGCGGTAAAGCCCAATTCATTACAGACAGTCCAGGCAGCCAAGGCATTTTCGAGATTGCCTCTGCCGCCGAGGGGCACGTTTATCATTTCCGAACCAATGGCAAACCGGCTGCTGTCGTAATTCCAATCGCTCTGTTGGGGATGAACATTGCAATTGTCAGAAAAGCCGAAAGTATTGAACCTGAGCCTTCGGCGTCGGGCAGTCGCAACCAGGTCTTCATAGTCACCGTTTATAAACAGGCAGCCGTCGGATGAAAGTCCTTCGGCAATAGAGAGTTTTTCCTCAATTATTGTTTCGAGACTGCCAAAACCTTCTAAATGTGCGGGACAGACGTTAGTGATAATAGCCAGGTCCGGTTGAGCGATTCGACTAAGATAAGCGATTTCGCCGGGCTTGTTGGCGCCGAGCTCGGCGACAACGAATTCATTATCGGGGCGAGCGGCAAGAAGAGTCAGGGGCAGGCCGATTTGGTTGTTGAAGTTTTTAGGGGCCTGGAATACACGGCAGCGACTGCTTAAGATGTGCGTGATTATATGTCTTGTGGTAGTCTTACCGACCGAGCCTGTTATCGCGATGACCTTAAAACCACATTCGGTTCTGTAGTGGGCCGCAAGGCCGCCGAGAGCTCTTACGGTATCGTTAACCCGTAGAAGGCATTTTTCGTCTGTATCGGGCAGCTCAATTCCGCGTTTGACTACGGCACAGACGGCGCCTTTTTTAAGGGCCTGGCTGACGAAGGAATGACCGTCGAAGTTCGGGCCAGGTATGGCAAAAAAGCAATCGCCGTCTTTTACCGAACGTGAATCCGTAGAGACAGAAGCAATTCTGGCGTCCTGCCTTGATGTAGGGGCCTTAATAATCTGAGCTAACTTTTGAACCGTATGTTCTTTCATTTTATTGTCGCAAGGCAATGTGCGGCGATTTCTTTGTCGCTGAAGTGTATTTTTTCGTTGCCGATTATTTGGTAGTTTTCGTGGCCTTTGCCTGCGATGAGCACGATATCATCTTTTTCGGCATGGGAAACGGCGTGCCGGATAGCTTCGTCGCGCTGCAGCTCGACAAAAATTGTGTCGGCTGTTGGACGTTCAAAGCCGGTCATGATTTCGCCGATTATGAATTCCGGCTGTTCGGTCCTGGGATTGTCACTTGTGACGATAACCATATCGGCAAGCTGCTCGGCGACTGCGGCCATTCGCGGCCGTTTGGTCCGGTCCCTGTCGCCGCCGCAGCCGAAGACCACTATAAGTCTGCCTTTGCACAGCGATTTTAAGGTTGAAAGTACGTTCTTCAGGGCGTCGTCGGTATGGGCATAATCTATAAGTATTTTGAAGTCGCCGTCGAAATCGACTCTTTCGAGCCGGCCGGGGACGTTTTTCAGAGCCGAAAGACCAAGGGCTATCGTGTCCAGGTCCAGACCTACAGCGAGGCACAGGCCGGCCGCGGCGAGATGGTTGCTCACATTATATAAACCGAGAAGAGGCGTAAAGACAGAACGGCTTTGTTCTGCGTAAGACAAATTAAAACTTGTCCCTTCAATAGTCATTGACTCAATCCGGGCGGTGATGTCGCCCCCGCGTCTTGCTGTCGCAAGACAACAGCGGGGGTCGCCGATACCGTACCAGAGAACCTTTGCAGCAGTTCGTTTTGCAATTTGGGCGGAATGAGGTGATTGTCTGTTAAGAACGGCTGTGGCGTCAGGGGACAGTCTTTCGAATAATTTTGTCTTGGCGTCGAGATAGGCGGACTCGGTCAAGTGATAGTCGAGATGGTCGCCGGTAAGATTAGTAAAAGCGGCGGCGGCAAAGTCGATAGCGGCCAAGCGGTTCTGGTCGAGGGCATGGCTGCTTGCTTCGATGACCATATATCGAGCACCGGCATTTACCATCTGCCTTTGGGCCTGAGCGATAGTAAGGCAGTCGGGAGTCGTCAGTGGTGCTTCGGTAACCCGGTCACCGGTATCATATATTACGGTTCCAATCAGGCCACACTTTTTACCGGCGCTGCGGAGGACTGAGCGTACCAGAAAGGCGATAGTTGTCTTGCCGTTGGTTCCGGTGACGGCGAGATTGGTCAGTTTGGAGGCTGGGTTGCCGCTGCGGGCCTGGGCAAGGAGCGCGGCGGCCGTGGTAGTATCCGGAACGGTAATAAAAACAGCCCCCGGTATTGAGGCGGTAGATATATTATGAGGAAAGTCGCCGTTCCGGCGACTGCTAAACAGAACTGGTTGATAAACGATGTATTTTGCGCCGGCGGCAGCGGCACTGTCTATAAAATCGTGGCCGTCAAAATGTGTGCCGGAGATAGCTATGAAACAATCGTCCTGCCGGACGAGGCGGGAATCAATACAAAGACGCGGCGCATCCTTTGCACGAACAAGTTCAAGCAAGCTGTCAAAATCCATCGCACATCCTGTGCTATATCGTCAAGAGAAGCTGTTTTTTGCCTATTTTAGTTAAAACGGGTAAATTTGCAACAAGTCAGTCTTTGTTCGGGGCGGAGAATCTGCTATGCTGTACAATGGTGGGTTCAGGAAAAAGTGCTACGTTCAATAAAATGGGGCCAAATATGAGAATTCGAGGCATATTGCTGGCAACTATCATCAGTTTTGTGCTTTCGGCACAGTTTTGGGCACTGGGCGAAACCCAGTACCTGGCCATATTCATCGACGGTCAAAGGGCCGGCTACGCCGTGCACAGCAGGGTCGTTTCCGAAAAGATAGTCCGGACCACGGAGCAGGTTATGCTTACGATAAACAGGTTCGGTGTGCCGGTAACCGTCAGTACGGTCGAGACCAGTATCGAGACAATCGAGGGGCAACCAATTGGGTTCGAAGCGATACAGGATATGAGCGCGTGGCGAACAACGATGAGCGGTTCGGTTTCGCGGGACGGCAAGGTTGAGGTCACCAGCGTTACAGGGCAGTTCGAGCAGAAAAAAAGTATCGATTGGCCTGACGGGGCGCTGATGGCGGAAGGGCTTCGGCTTTTGCAGGAAAGAAAAGGCCTATCTGAAGGGACTGAGTATTCAGCGAAGGTCTTTAGCCCGTCAATGCTGCAGGCTTTGGACACCAAGATAAGAATCGGGCCTAAGAAGCAAATCGACCTGCTCGGGCGGAAAGTAACTCTAACGGAGGTTATCAGCAGGACAAATATGTTCATGGCGGGAGAGGTGAAAAGCATATCGTATGTTGACGATGAGCTGACGGCGATGAAAACGCAAACGCAGATGATGGGTATGCAGCTCGATATGGCGGCATGCTCGAAGGAATTTGCGCTTAGCGAAACCGCGCCGGCTGATTTTATAGACAAGGCATTCGTTGCAAGCCCCAAACCCCTGACGGGAATAAATTCTGCAAAACTGGTCCGTTATCGAATAAGGCCGACGGACGATGCAAACGATTTTAAGATACCATCGAATGATAATCAAAAAGCCAGGAGCACCAGTGGCGGAAAAGTTCTCGTAGTCGTAAGTCCCGTACCGATGCCGGACAGGGCGAGATTCGGATACAGCGGAAACGACCCTGAGGTCCTCGATGCGCTGCTGCCGAACCAGTTTGTGCAAAGTGACGACGAAAAAATCAAACAGCTTGCCAAACAGGCTATCGGTGAAACCAGGAACGCGGCTGAGGCTGTAAAAAGAATTGAGTCTTTCGTAGCCAATTATATCGATGGTATGACTTTATCTATGGGTTATGCGTCGGCAGCGGAGGTGGCCGAGAGCAGACAGGGAGACTGCACGGAGTTCGCGGTTCTGACGGCGGCTTTGTGCAGGGCGTCGGGGATACCGGCACGGATTGTGGTGGGCGTTGCATACGTCGACGAATTTATGGGATACGAGAACGTGTTCGGCGGGCACGCATGGACGGAGGCGTACGTAGGTAACAGATGGGTCGGTCTGGACGCGGCGTTCAAGGCCGGTGGGTACGGAGGATACGACGCGGGGCATATTGCGCTTGCGACGGGAAGCGGTGAGCTCGAAGATTATTTCAGCCTTCTTTTCAATATAGGGCAGTTCGAGATAGAAGAAGTCGATATCCAGAAATGAAGTTTATAACTCGCAGGCCATATCGTAGAAAGACCAGGCCTGTTCGGAGCTGATGCCTGCTTTTTTGGCCTGTGAGTCAATTAGCTTTTGCGCTTTTTCGTCGGGCCAGTCATCTGGTGACATTGGTCTTATATTTTCCACTCGAAACCCGGCTTTTTCCCAAAAGCCTTTGCCGGCGCCGCCGGTGACGCCGTAAAAAATATCCAGGTCGGCGAAAGTAGTCACTTCGAGTCTTTTCCAGCCCTGTTCCTTCGCCCAAGCAACAAGAGCGTTAGCAAGCTTCAGCCCTATTCCTTTACGGGCGCCGGCATCGTGTTTATTTAAAATATGCTCACCAAATATGTCGGCGTCGGTGTCGCCTGCATAAGGACGGGACGTCATTATGCAATGGACTTTTAGCGTCTTATCTTCAATTTCTTCGAAAGAGGGAAATTGTTCGTTGATGACGTCATGGTCCGGTCCGGCCGGGTAATCCTGCTGCATGCATAAAAAGCCTGCCCTGTCCATAGACATTACAGCCTTGGGATAAAATCGCAGCATGCCGATGATTTCGTCGCCGTCCCGTGCGATTATTGCGCAGGAGCCATACATTTTTATCAGCTTTTTCAATAAAGGTACGTTGACAGCGCGAATTTTCCTGAAGTTAATGTTTTGTTCGGCTTCAGGCGGCCATTGTTCTATGGTTTGCTTTGAAAGCGGGCCGTGGTGCAGACATCGCCACAAAATAAAATCTTCCGTCATCGGTTCAATTGTAATTGCTTTGTTCATCTCTAATCTTCATGGGCTGGAAGCCCATGCCACACGAAGGCCCGTGCTACGAATCGAACTGGATGTCGTTTAGTACGAGCTGGACGCTGGTATTGCCGTTGAAGTGGTTGATGTCCGGCTCGTATGCGACGTGAAAACAATCGTTCTCCAGCAGTTTCTTTTCGAGCTTTCCCATGCCGAAGCCGATGCAGCGGATGGCGTTGGTATTGTCGGTTACGGCGAGCTGCAAATGGTCGCTGCGAGCGCCGACGCGCCGCGGCTGGGCGGCGAGC
>CAYSTP010000141.1:0-5793 GCA_964434085.1 uncultured Pirellulales bacterium | reverse complement strand
TGCGCGAAGCTGTTCGAGTTTTTCTATTTGCTCCAGTTTGCCCTGAGGTAATTTCGTAAACTCCAAAAGAAAATCCTTGCGGTACGCGTAAATTCCCAAATGCCTTAGATACTGACCGACCGGGCCTACGCCGGCGGATTGACGGTCGTAAGGTATTACAGAGCGTGAAAAGTAAATGGCCCTGGCAGGCCCGTCGCTCGTCGCTCGACCCTCGTCGCTCGTAACGACAAGTTTCACGATATTCGGGTCGGAGATTTGTTTTTCAGATTGAAATTCCGCTGCGAGGGTTGCCATAGGCGCTTCGGGATTATCGAGCAGAAGCTGCGCGACTGCATCGATATTAGCGGGGTCGATTTCCGGCTCGTCGGCCTGGAGGTTGACGATAATATCAGAACTTTGAACTTTGAACTCTGAACTCTGAACTTTGAGTACTGCTTCTGCTATACGGTCCGTTCCGCTGGCACAATCGGCGCTGGTCATTACACACTCGGCGCTGAAGTCTTTCGCCGCTTCGACGACCTTTTGGTTATCTGTCGCTATCAGGACCGCATCGGGCAGTTTGGCCTTGCAGGCCTGTTCGTATGTGTGCTGGAACAGGTACTTGCCGGTATCTCTGGCGAGAACTTTATTGGCGAATCTCGTGGATTCGTAACGAGCAGGTATGCAGACGATTACTTTCACGAATCCGTATCTCCCGCCGGCAAGTCATCGGAAAAACGCGGCGTTTAACGATTCAGGGACCGGACGCCGGCCGTGAAACTTCGCCGAAGCCCTAAGTCCAACAGGACACGTATAATAAGGACAGCCTGGGCTTCTGTCAACTATTTTCGGATTTTCGCTTTATATGACGCAAAACGAGTATTAATCTTCCCCTCGTGCAACTTTGTAGGCACAAAACATCCCTAAGGGAAACCACACGAAGTCCTGGCATGACAGCGACCACAGCCAGGCCCCCACGAAACCCATCGTTTTGCCGACCTCGCTTTCCATAAACAGATTCATATTTTTCCGGCTGACTTTGCCGTATTGAGCCTGGGCAACCTCCATCTTCTTTTGCTTGCTCCAACTGTCCAGGGCCTCATTAATTTTCTGTTCGGCCTGTTTTACCTGGTCGCTCTTTTCCTGGTCTTTTTTGTCGGCCGGTCGTGACGCAAGGATTTCATCGGCCAATTCCTCTTCGACATAGCCGTCCTCAACCAGCTGCATCGCCGCCATGGCAAACATCATATTATCATCTTTAATCATTTCCTCGTAAAACTTGTCTTTCATCGCATCGTCGCCGAACGGCTCGCCGAACTGACCGGCGCTTTCAGTCATAAATTTTTTCATCTGCGACAGGGCAACGTATTTGGCGATAAGCGTCTTGCCGTTCAGAATGCCCACAAAACCGATTACCGCCGCCAGAATGCCGACGCCCACACTGCGATTCTGCGTACAAAGATAAAACCCCGCTCCGGCCAGGCTGCAAACCACCACCGCCATGAAGCTCACCCATCCCATGCCAATGAACTTCGCGGCAACACACCAGATGATGCCGCCGACAGCCGCAAAACCAACCGAAGCCAGTATCCCAAGGACCATATTACCCTTTTTGGAGGTCTCGCCGTCAGCTTCAACTCCACTATAAGCCGGTTTGGAGCTGACAGCAACACCGGGTGATAGACTAGCGCCTGCGGTCAGACTCTGGCCGCACAAGGTGCAGAATTTCCGGCCCGGAGAATGAAGGGCTCCGCATGATGAACACCTGACGCTGCCGGCGGCGCCTTTGTCAATCGGCTGAAATTGCAGTGAATTTTCCTGCGGTGCCGGCGGCGGCGCCTGCTCAAGCTGCCCAATAAAATCTCCCGTCCCCGCACTTGACTCAAACATCTCGTCGCCCACGGTGCTGCCTGTCGAAGATGAACCAGACACCGGTACATCGGTCAACTGAGGCACTATTATCATCGCACTGCATTTCGGGCACTTGAATTTCCTGCCGGCATGTTTCTGTGAGACCTTCAGCTTCCGCTTACAACTGCTGCATTCGAATCGTATGAGCCCCCTGTCCGTCGCCTCGATTTGTTCGCCCACCGCCGGGACCACGATGGTCTGCCTGCACCTGGCGCATCGGACCTGTTTGCCGGCATACTGCCGCGGCAGGCCGATTTTCTGGTCGCAATGGGGGCAATGAAACTTGAGCATCCGCAGTTCTCTTTCTTCCCGTCATTTCGGCTAATTGCGGTCGGACTGAAGCTACTGGTGTTCCGGCTTATTTTATCAACATCTCAATGCTCAGCAAGGTGATTTCTGCACAGGCCGCTACAGTGTATAATGTTACAAATGAATAAGAGTCAACCGCAAATCAGGGTCGGCACATCCGGCTGGCATTACGACCACTGGATTGGCCGGTTCTATCCGGCAGAACTGAAAAAAGGTGATTGGCTGAGCTTCTATATGCGGCATTTCGATACTGTCGAAATCAATAATACCTTCTATCACCTGCCTAAAGAAACCTCTATCGAACGATGGCGAAAGCAAGCACCTAAAGATTTTGTTTACACCGTAAAAGCCAACCGCTACATCACACACATAAAGAAACTAAAGGACACCGCCCAGGAGCTGTCTCGCTTTTATGAACGCATAAAACCCCTCGGGCCAAACCTGGGGCCTGTACTTTATCAGTTGCCTCCCAACCTGCACAAAGACCTGACATTACTTGCTGACTTTCTGGCGCTGCTGCCAAAGAAATATGTCGGGGTCTTTGAATTCAGACATGAAAGCTGGTACTGCGACGAAGTTTATGAACTGCTCGATAGACACGGTCTGGGTTTTTGTACGCACGACATGCCCGGAAAGGTCTCGCCGAAAATAGTTACAGGAAAGTTATTGTACCTGCGGCTGCACGGGGCGACCGGCCGATACTCAGGAAATTACCCCGCCAAATCTCTTCAGGATTGGGCACAGTGGATTAAGGAAAACGCCAAACCCCGCCGGAACATCTACGCCTATTTCAACAACGACTACAATGCTTACGCGGTAAACAACGCAAAGCAGCTTCGTCAGATGCTCGTCAGTCAATAAGCCTAAGTCCCTTGTCCGCAGCGTATGTGCGAACCCGCTTGATTTCTTCGGCGGTGGGCCTGCGGTTTATAAGTGTATGCTCGCCGGCTTTATAGCAGGGCCGATACTGGTCCATAACATTTATGGCCGTATTTGCCGAGACCCGCTCGGCCAGGAAATCAATAATCTCGAAACTGCCTGCCTGGTCGTTGGGCAAGACCAGATGGCGTATAAGCAGCCCGCGTTTAGCCAGGCCCTTTTGAATCTGCAAGTCGCCGACCTGCCTGTACATCTCGATAACCGCTTCTCTGCTGACACGCGGATAATTGCCTGCACCTGAAAGCTCCAGCGACACCGCCGATTCGGCATACTTAACGTCCGGCATATAAATGTCAATGAACCCTTCAAGCAGTCTGAGCGTTTCAGCCGAATCGTATCCGCCGCAGTTATAGACTATCGGCAGCCTCAGGCCTTCCTCGCGGGCCAGCTCTATCGCAGCAGCGCACGCCGCCGATACGTGCGAAGGCGTAACCAGATTTATATTAACACAGCCCATTCTTTGCAGATTCAACATCGTTTTGGCAAGGTCCCTGACGCCTACTCTGCATCCGCCTCTGTGATGACTGATTTCATAATTCTGGCAGAACACGCAGCCGAGGTTGCATCCCGAAAAGAATATAGCCCCCGAACCGCCTGTGCCCGCCGCCTCGTCTCGCGACGAGAGTCGCGGAGGCGGGCCGACCAATACGGATTCTTCTCCGAAGTGAGGTCCTACGGAGCTTATCATCGGCTCGACACCGATTCCACAATAACCAAGCTCGCCGTCGAGGCGGTTGACCCTGCAGTTACGCATGCAGAGAATACACGGATTCATCATCGACCACAGCTTCTGCACAGCCATGCTGCATTGCTCAATTTCAGCCGGCAAACCAGTCATCATCACTTGTCTCAATCAGGTCCCGGTCAACACATCAGGTGTTATCATCCACTCGATTTGCCATCCGGTATCCTTATCGTAATTCAAACACACTATTCCGCCTTGTCTGAATCTTACAGTGTTCGCATTCTCGCTGCCGCTGAGCAGCTCCGACGCCAGCTTGCCGAGAAACGGCATGTGCCCGACAATCATCACGTCAGTCGATACTTTAGACAACTCCCGCTCCAGGGCGGCAATTTCATCGCTTGGGTTGATGTCGTCGCGTTCGCTGATGCCTTTTCTTGCCTTTATCACCTCTGCAAGAATTTGGGCTGTCTGCACGGCCCGGTTTTTCCTGCTGTGCCACAGATAATCCACTTCGATTTTCAGCGGCCGGACAAAATCGGCCACCCGCGCCAAATCCGCACGGCCCTGCCCGCTCAAAGGCCGGTCCGGGTCCTCATCCTTCGAAACTGCATTGCCGTGCTGAACCAGGTACAACCTCATTTCCCGTCCCTTTTATCTTCCTGCTCACCTGAACCCTATAGCCTGAACCCTAAAGTATAAGCATCGCATCTCCATACGAATAAAAACGGTAGCGGTTCTCTACTGCATGGCGGTACGCCGCAAGGATATTCTCCAGGCCGGCAAAAGCGGCGACCAGGGCCAGTAACGTCGAGCGGGGCAGGTGAAAATTCGTTATCATCGCATCGACAATTTTAAACCCATAGCCCGGCATTATGAAAAGCCCGGTCTCGCCGCCGCCGCATTTGACTTGCCCGTTTTCAGCTACGCTCTCCAGCACCCTGACGCTGGTCGTGCCCACCGCAACAATTCTTCCGCCCGCCTTTTTGGCTGCATTGATTCCATCTGCGTTCTCTTCATCGATTGCAAATCTCTCGGGATGTATCTTATGTTCTTCGAGCCTCTCAGTGTTTACGGGCTTGAATGTCCCGGCCCCGACGTGCAGCGTCACCGAGGCGAAGTTCACCCCTTTTTCCTTTAGTTGTCCGATGAGTTCATCCGTAAAATGCAGCCCGGCCGTCGGCGCTGCCACTGCGCCATCCTGCCTTGCGTAAACCGTCTGATACCGCCGCCGGTCAATTCCATCCTGGCTGAGGTCGCTGCCTCTTTTTATATAAGGCGGCAGAGGTGTAAATCCGATTCGCTCAAGTACGGCCCGAAAATCATCGTCACTTTCTATCTGCAAAACGCACCCGTCCTGGCCGGTCTTTTCCAGCAGTTCGGCGGTGCAGCAATCTGAGCCTGTCCTGTCTTTGAGATAAATTCTCTCGCCGGTCTTGACCTTAGCTGCACCTTTGAGCATTACCCGCCAGATACTCTTGTCGAGCTCTTCGAGGAGTAATCCTTCGAGTTTTCCTCCGGTATTTCGCCGTGCAAAAAACCTCGCCGGTAAAACCTTTGTGTCGTTAACGACCAAACAATCGCCCCCAAAAAGATACTCACCGACACAGCCGAATTTACTATCAGTGAGGCTTTTGTCTTTTCTGTCCAAAACCAGCAGTCTCGACTCGCTGCGCACCGCGCTGGGCTGCTGTGCAATCAGCCCGGCCGGTAATTCGTAATCAAGTCTGTCCGTTCGCATATTATTCAGGGGGCCTTAGCCGGTTACTAACACTATAAAAACAACAGCCAAAACACTTCTGACAGGTGCCAACATACCGAAGTTATCAGACCAGACGGCCAAAGACAAAAAAATTTTCACGAGCTGCGCTTCGCAAAATAGCTTTTGAAAATTCAGGCCGAAGCCGTAGTCCGTTACAACCGATTTGCACAATGTTGAACAATATCCAGGACCTTAGGAGTTATAAAAATGG
>CAYSTP010000140.1:0-5933 GCA_964434085.1 uncultured Pirellulales bacterium | reverse complement strand
GGTGGTGGTGACCGGCTGGGGGGGAAACCGGTGTGCCACGCTGCCTCGCCGAGGTCTATAAGCCCGTTAGGGCGTTATATCACTTATACTTCGGAATAATACCGGAGCTTAGTTTACTATAAAAAGACTGTCAAACAAAAACCCTTTTTTTCGCGAGGGAACTACAGCCCCAAGCTCCCCAGTTACATACTCAATATACAGTGCTCATGGGGGAAAATCAAGTGTAAAATTCGCGTTTCGAGGAATTTTTAAGTCCTTATTACAACCGGCTTTCCCAGCCGATTCGGCTCCTTGCCCGTATGTCCAATAGCTAAAAATCGGCCATCGCCGCTTTTTGCAGTGGCAAAATCCCACATTTATTGGTATTTTTCTTAAGTTTTTTGTCCCGCACCTGTTTTAAGCGTCGATTCTCGGGCACGAATCAGGTATAGCAGTGTAAAAAACGCTCATTGGCGTTTTGGTGGTGGAATCTTAGAATAGGTGCGGCAGGTTCGGTCTGACCCTGAAAAATGGCCAAAATCGAAGAAAAAATCAAACAGCTCAAAGACACAATTGCAGCATCCTGCAATCGTGCACGAAGGGACCTCAGCGAGGTCAAGCTCGTCGTTGTCACCAAGTCAGCCGATATCGATGCCGTTAAAGAAGTGCTCCGACTCGGTTATACCGACCTCGGTGAGAACCGGGTCCAGCAGTTGAAAAAGGTTGCCGGCCAGCTGGCCGAGTACCTCGAAGGCAACGGCGCCAACGGCCTGGCGGTGCAGGATATCCGCTGGCACATGATAGGCCACCTCCAGCGAAACAAGGTTCGCCAGGTTTTGCCGCTGGTCTGGCTGACTCACTCGGTTGACACCCTGCGGCTGGCCGAGGAAATCAACACCGCCGCCGCCAGGTTTAACCTGTGCCCCAGAGTCCTTCTGCAGGTAAACACCTCCAGGGAGCCGCAAAAATACGGCGTCCCCGTCGGAGCCGCGATTCACCTGGCCGAGCAGATTGAGACGCTGGGCAACCTCAAATTGTGCGGACTGATGGCAATGGCTCCGCTGACCCACAACAAGGAAATCGTCCGCCGCTGCTTCGCCAGGGCGAGGGAGCTGTTCATCGAGATGAAGGGTGAAAAGGTCGTCGGACCGGATTTCACCGAGCTGAGTATGGGCATGAGCAGCGACTATGAAGTGGCCATAGAAGAAGGGGCCACCATCCTGCGAATCGGCTCAGCCATCTTCGCCGGCTGACCCGCTTTCCGCTGCATCCGTTTACCTTTCACAAAAGCCAAAATCCTGCAAAGTCACCCCCCCAACAAGCCGAAAAGACCTGCTGGTATCGGTGGGCAAATAGTTTTTCCTTAACGTCCTATAACTGAAGGGACAATTGGGCAAGCCAATGGCGAGAACCGCGTCAGCAGAGACTGCTGATTTATTAATCAGCTTTATGGATGTCCTGTATCTGACCGACAGTGGGCAGATGCCTGCTCGTATTCGCAAGCTGCTCAGGCAGAGAAAATTGTCCTACCTTGTTCTGTCTGCCGCCGATTTTGCCCGCATCGCCCATCGCCCCGACCTTATCGGAACTGTAATAATAGATGTCATCGGTTCCGAGCCGTCTCATCCCGGCAGGCTCGCCCAGATAATTGAGTCCCTTGAGCAGAACAATATCGGTGTAATCCTGCTTAGTGGAAGCCAGCAGACCGAAACCGCCCAGCTCGACTCTTACACGGACGAAAACGCTTCATCCGGCAACGGAAAACTCTATCCGGTCGACCTCGACGAGTTGTGGGTTCGCATCAGTGTCAACCTCGCCTACCGCAAGCAAAGTCCCGGCATGGTCGTAAAACCCGCCACACCTCCAAAGGCTGTTACTACGTGCAGCAACCGCCTAGCGGACCAGCTCAACGTCACCGGGGCCCTCGTGGACAATCTCTCCGAGCAGTTGCGTCTGGCTGGTATGGTTCAGCGAGATTTCCTGCCCCGCAAACTGCCCAGTACCGACAAGCTCCGCTGGGCTACTGCATTCTTTCCCGCTGAGTGGGTCTCCGGTGACATATACGACATAGCAAGACTCGACGAGCGACACGTCGGTTTCTACGTCGCCGACGCCGTCGGTCATTCGATGCCTGCCGCGCTGCTGACCATATTCCTCAAACAGGCCCTGGTCATGCGTCAGACCTTTGGCGACGATTACAGCATATTTGCCCCTGCCGACGTCGTAAAGAACCTGAACCTCAGGATGACCGGCCAGCGACTCTCCGGCTACCAGTTCGCCACCTGCTGCTACTGTCTGCTCAACATCGAAACGCTCGAACTTGTCTATGCTCGTGCCGGCCACCCCTATCCCATCCTCATTCGTGACGGCAAGTGCACACAGCTTGAAATCAGGGGCTCTCTGCTCGGCATCTTCGAACAGGCAATGTACAAGCAGCAGAGCATCAAGCTTCAAAGCGGCGACAAGCTCGTGCTTTACTCCGACGGCGCCGACCCGTTCATCGGCGCCTTTGACGACAGGAAAGGTTTCATCTTTACCGGGCAGTTTCTCGAACTGACGCATTTGCCTCTGGCCCAAATGTTCCAGGGCCTCAACGCCCTTGCCCAGCAGCAACAGCTCGACCCCAACGACATCGACGACATCACAATCGTCGGTCTCGAAGTGCTTTAAAGAGCCGGATTTCGCTCCGCAAAAGACGGCAACCCGGCTTTTTCCTTGACAAAATGGTACTGAAACGCTATAATTCCCACACAATTTGGGGTGGAGTGCTCGAGTCGTCACTTGCTGGTTATTTTGGCTTTGGGTTTGAAGTGCGCGCTCGAAACTCCGCTGTAATATCTTTGGCCTTTGTCGTATTCACCACCGGCGTTTTACCGGCGAGCGGCTCGATGACACTTTATGTTTATGGGGGCCCGTTCAATAATCCTATCCCCGCCGTTACCGGCTCAAATAAAGGTCCGATGGAAGACGCCGTCATCGATGTAAACGAACATCTGATTATCACCGACCTCGACGTCGCGATTGACATCGTGCACACCGATATCTTCGATTTGGAGATAATGCTGCAGGGCCCGAGCGGTGTGGAAATCTGTCTTAACGCCTATTACGATACCAAGGACTTTTTCAACGAGCCGAACTATTCAAATACGATATTCGACGACGAAGCCGACCGGGCTATTGAGCAGGGTAGTGCCCCGTTTGCCGACAGCTTCAGACCAAAAAACGGCAACTTCCTCAGCGCATTCTATGGCACCGACGCCTATGGCCAGTGGCGATTGCGAATAAACGACCTCTACAATGACGATGAGGGATACCTAGAGAATTTCGAACTAAGAATTACCGTGCCGGAACCGGCAACGTTTGTGCTCTTTACTTTAGCCGGATTGCTTCTGCGTCGACATAATTAGTCCTGCTCGCGCAGGCTGGCATCTTTTTTCAGCACCTTCTCGCTCTGTTCGGTTTTGAATTGCGCCAGCTTTTTGCTTAAAGCCTCATCCGACAGCGCCAGAATCTGCACCGCCAGAATCGCTGCGTTTTTGGCCCCCGCCTTGCCGATAGCTACGGTCGCAACGGGCACGCCGGGCGGCATCTGGACCGTACTCAAAAGTGCATCCATACCATCAACTCCGCTATCGCTGTCTATAGGCACGCCGATAACCGGCAGCGTCGTCCTTGCCGCGATGGAACCGGCCAGATGAGCCGCCATCCCCGCTGCCGCAATTATTACCTTGATACCATTTTCCGCAGCCTTATCCGCAAATTCCCCGGCTATTTTAGGTGTTCTGTGCGCCGAGATTATCCGCACCGTCGGCTCTATGCCGAAGTCCTGCAATTGCTCGATGCAGCTTTTCATAACCTTCATATCGCTGTCCGAGCCCATCAACACCGCGACCGCTGGTTTTTTTTCTGATGCCATTGTTTTTCGCCGCCCTTGAACTTAAAATATCGCTTATCTTGAACGGATCAGCGACATAATCATAGCGATGGAGCCTTCGAAATGCAAACGAGAAAGCCTGTCGTCGCCGGACAGTTCTATGCGGGCACGCGAAACTCCTGTCTCGCCGAGCTGACGCAGTGCCTCGCCGAGCGGACGATAGACCAGCCGCTGCCTGAAACAATCGTCGCAGGTATCGTCCCGCACGCAGGCTGGGTCTTCAGCGGTTCTTTGGCTGCGATGGTCTTTTCCGCCGTCAGGCAGCAGAACAAGACTGTCGATACCTTCGTTATCTTAGGTGCTTCTCACAGTTATCGCGGCCCCGAACCGGCTGTTTACGACAAGGGCGCGTGGCTGACTCCGCTCGGTGAGCTGCCCATCGACGAAGAGCTCGCCGAACAAATCTTGCAGTCCGGCCCCGCTGTAAGAAATCCACAGGCCCACGCCTACGAGCACAGTATCGAAGTACAGGTTCCATTTGTTCAGCATCTTTTCCCCGACGCGAAACTGCTGCCGATTCTCACCCCTCCAGCAAATCAGGCCGTAGAGCTTGGCTGTTCTTTTGGCCGTGTTGCAAAAGAAAGCGATAAAAAAATCGTCTTCATTGGCTCAACCGACCTTACCCACTACGGCCCACGTTATGGCTTTGCGCCTATGGGCACCGGCCAAAAGGCCCTCAAATGGGCAAGCGAGGTCAACGACAAAGAGTTCATCGATTTTGCCCTGCAGATGCAGCCTGAAAGAATGCTGAGTACCGCCGAAAGAAATTATAACGCCTGCGGCGCCGGCGCCGCAGCAGCCGCAGTCGCCGCAGCGAAAGAGCTCGGAAGAACACGGGGAACATTGCTTGCACATACGGACAGCAATACGATAATGGCCGAGAAGATGGGCTCCGGCAGCAGCGAAAGCGTCGGATATGCCGCCATTATCTTCTGATTACGCGTAAAATATACTGCCATGTTGACTCTATACAGAGGAGCAAATGAGAATTGAACCGGCCACACGCGCAAGCGCCTTAATCATTTTAACATCGACGGTATTTGTTTTTCACGCCTCCGCCTTGGCCGAAGACCCCAATAGTTTGCAGACGATTGATGATTACCTGCACTACGCCCTGCTCAACAACGCCGGCGTAAAGGCCGGGTTTGAGCAGTTCAAATCGGCCGTCGAACAAGTCCCCCAAGCAAAAGCGCTCGAAGACCCGACGTTCACCTACGGCTACTTTGTCGAGGAGGTCGAGACCCGCGTCGGACCGCAAAGAAACCGCTTCAGCATCATGCAGAAGTTCCCCTGGTTCGGGGTAATAGAAGCAAGGACCGATGCCGCCGCTGCAAAGGCCAAAGCCGCCCGCCGGCAGTACGATGCCGCTAAACTCAAACTTTTCCAGCAGGTCAAGGACGCCTTCTTTGAATACGCATATCTCGGCACCGCCATAGACATCGCCGAGAGGAACCTCGAACTAATCAAACGTTTTGAGGAGGTTGCGCGGAGCAAATACCGCACCTCGACCGCCACGCATCCTGACATCATCCGCGCTGCGGTCGAACTTGCCAAGCTCGAAGATGTCCTCAAGAGCCTGCAGAAATTACGAGCTCCAACCGTTGCGAGGCTAAATGCCGTTCTCAATCGTCCTGCGGACACACCGCTGCCCTGGCCGCAAAAGCCATCACCAAGACGACTCACCCTCGAACAGGGAAAAGTTATAGAACTTCTCGTACAATCCAATCCCGAATTGGCGGCGCTCGACTGGCAGGGCGAAGCAGCCAGGGCAAACCTTGCTCTTGCCAAAAAAAGGTTTTATCCCAACATTGGTGTCGGCGTCGATATAATTCAAACCGACAGCGCCCTGATGCCGAATGTCCGTGACAGCGGCAAAGACCCGGTCATACTTATGTTTTCTGTCAATATCCCGCTGTGGCACGATAGCTACAAGGCCGGCGAGAGACAGGCACAGGCCGAGCTGCAAAAAACCCAACAGCAGAAAATCGAGACCGAAAACCGGATAATCGCGCAGACCATA
>CAYSTP010000139.1:0-5934 GCA_964434085.1 uncultured Pirellulales bacterium | reverse complement strand
AGCAGCAGCTAATATGTTATCATACCGCGCCAACAGAAAATGGGCTGAGTGATAAATTTCAAATTAATCCTGTATTGAGGAGTAACAACATGTCATCCAAAGGTCTTTGCAAACTTCTGTTTGTGGTGCTGTTTCCGTTATTAACGTGCGCTTACGGCGACAGTAACCTGCTGAGGAATCCCGGTTTTGAAAGCGGGATGGACGGCTGGACCGACCGAAGCTGCCCAATCGAGGCGGTTAAATCACCCGTACACAGCGGTTCGGGCAGCGCAAGGGCATACGGCAGAAGCGATACGTGGCAAGGGATAAAACAATCCATGATAGGCAAAATGATGGATGGAGAGACTTATGAGGTGTCCGGGTGGGTAAGACTCGAAAATTCCACGAGCGATACCGTCACTGTATCCTTCGAGCAGCAGGATGACGGCGGCGTCAATTATCACAACGTGGCCAGTGCCGCCGCTACGGACAGCAACTGGGTCCGGCTTTCGGGTGAATTTACGCTGGATGTCGACGGCGAATTATCGGTGCTGGACGTTTACTTCGAAGGGCCTGCGGTTGGGGTGAACTTTTTCGTCGATGACGCGAACGTGTATGGGCCCGGCGCCGGTCCGGAAGAGGGCGGCACCGCCGAGGCCGCCGTCAAACCCAAGGCGACGGGCGAAATTGATGTAAATATACGCCACCAGGAGATTGAAGGTATCGGCGCATCGGGCGCTCATTACACGATGGAATTCGTTCGCCATAAACAAAAGAGCGAACTATATAATCTGCTGTTCAAGGAACTGGGCCTTGACATATTCCGTATAAAAAACAATCACGGTATGGAGCCGAACTCCTTCAGTGAAACGGTGGAGATAGTCAAAGGGGCCGAAACCGCTCTCGGGCGAGACCTGAAGATTATGATGTCGTCATGGTCGCCGCCGGCCTATCTGAAAAGCAACGACAGCACAATCGGCGGAACCCTGAAGAAAAGCGACGGTAAATATATGTATCAAGAGTTTGCACAGTGGTGGTGCGACAGCTTAGCTGCCTATGAAAAGGAGGGAGTCAAGGTGGACTATATAAGCATACAGAATGAGCCTGACTACCAGGCCAGATGGGATTCGTGCCAACTGGAGCCTACGGAAACTTCGGACCTGGCGGGATACGACGCGGCGTTCGAGGCGGTCCGGCAGAAGCTGAATAAAGAGATGGGCAGCTCCATGCCGAAGATGCTCGCTCCCGAAACGAGCGGCCTGGACAGAATCGGGGAATATATAGACAATTTAGACGACTTGTCGCACGTCTATGGTTATGCACACCATCTGTATAATTGCAGCGGCGACGGCGATAATATCCCGGGCTGCGGCGCGGCGCCTGACAGGTATCTGTCCGCTATGAAAAAGCTCAAATCGAAGTACGGCACCAAGCCTCTTATTCAAACGGAGTACGAGCACCAGCCCGGCGCATGGGATGATGCGATGAATACGGCGATATTGGTGCATAATGCCATGACTGCAGAAGGCGTAAGTGCGTATCTGTACTGGGATTTGTTCTGGGGCAGTACGAGCGGACTGACGAGTATAGACGACCCGTGCTCGATTACTATCAAGCCCACTTACTATACTTTCAAACAGTATTCGGCTTTCGTGGATTCGGGCTGGCAGCGTGTGGACGCCTCGAGCGACAACCCCGGTCTGAGAATCTCGGCGTATATCAGTCCGGATAAGCGAAAACTGACTGCGGTGATAATCAATACCGCTACCAGTACCGACATTACACTGGATTTATCTTTTAAGGGTTTCTCTGTTTCCAAAGGTGAAGTTTATCGCTCCAGCCGGACAGAAAAGTGCGCTCGTCTCGGCAGCTATGACCGAAGCAGCCCATTAACACTGCCCGCAAACTCCGTGACAACCTTGGCGCTCTGGGCCGGCGGAGGTGATTTATGACCCCTAACGAAAACTAACCAAGTCGCCGTTCCCCTTAGAACATTGACCCCGCCACTCGCCGTCGGCGAAGATGAAAACCCCAGCCACAGGTGCTGGGGCTAAACAGTTAGTAGTGAGATTAGTTCCTTTGAAAGGGGGGCGGGGCTGGGGGCTAAGAGTTTTGTTCTTCTTTTGGGCGGTGTTTCCAGCGGCGGTGCAGCCACCAGTATTGGGTCGGGTCCTGCCGGACGAACTTTTCAATAGCAGATGTATATTCCTGCGTGAGCCACAGCAGCGGGTCGTCTTTGTTTTTCCATTCGTCGGGTGTTATTATCCGGTTTACGCCTATTTCGAAATAGAATTTGTTATCAACCCTTCGGCTGTAGCCTACGCCGATGGGGACGTTGTGCTGCATAGCGAGCAGGGCGATGCTCTTGTAGGTGGAGGCCTTTCTGCCGAAGAAGTCGACGAAGATACCCTTTCGGCCTGCGTCCTGGTCGGCGATGAAGCAGATGGTTGCGCCGGATTTGATAAGGTCGTCGAGCATTAAGGCGGCGCCTTTTTTGTCGATGATTTTCTGGCCTGCGTTCTCGCGTACGCCGTAAAGGTATCTGCTGATAAAACGATTGTCGAGCGGGCGTGCGATGCTGTAAACGTTGAAGCCGAACAGGCCCAGCATGTAGCCCATGATTTCGAAGTTTGCGTAGTGGCCTGTGACCATTAGCATTCCCCTGCCCTGCTTCATCAGCCATTTAGCGTGCTCGGCGGTGGTGAAGAACGAGTATTGCCGCCAATTTTCTTTTCGAACAAGCTTAGGGGTGTAAAGTACGTCGATGGCGAGCATTGCGATGTGTTCGAAGGAGCGCCGGCCTGTTTCAATGTACCAGTTTTCGTCTTTGCCGGGATAGCCTGCGCGGAGGTTGTCGAGTGCGCGTTTTCGGCCTCGATGGTAATGCTTCCAAAGTAGTCTGCCGAGAAAGGCGGCGGTCCTGAGATTTCTTTCGACGCTGAAAAGACAGAGAAATGCGACGAGACCTCGCAGAGCGATATAGAGCAGCCAATCGAGCAGCGGATTACCTTTCTTTCGTTTTTTCTTTATTGTTTTGTTGACGGCCCAGTTAGCCATAGGGTGCGATTTTACGTGCAAAAGAACTCGTGTCAAGGACAGGCAGCAGTGAGCAGTCGCCCGTATTGCGCCATGTTCTTCGTACTGCGGGGATGGACCGCAAGTGTATCTACTTCGGCGGCTGGTCTATACCTACCAGCTCCATGTAGAAGCCGTCATCGCGGCTTATAACGTAAGAAGCCGTCAGTCCAAAATACCTGCTGACTTTTTCATATTCAGGCAGGAGGGAAAAGTCCAGGTCGAAATCTGAGAAGATGTAACTGGCGGCTGGCGCTGCCAGACTTGCCGCACCAGGGCTCTTGCGGGACTGTTTCAGAAGCCACCACAGAAATTCGACAGTGGCCCTGGTATCTTCAAGGCTAACCATGCCGGTCCTTGCGGGCAGGGTTGTCCTGGCCCGGTTGAACCACCGTGCATCCAATATTGACTCGCCCGTCCTCAAGGTCCTGATTGCCTTTTCGACGCTCGATTCCAGTCCGCAGATTAAATGGGTGTCGGTCACCGTAAAGGCAAGAACCGGCATGGCAATGGCTTTAGATTCGTCCTCGGCCATTGGCTCGACCCCGCCGGGGCCTCGCAAGAAAGGCAGTGGGCCCGACTTGATGAGATACAGGGTATGGCCCAGCAGTTCTCGTTTGGCCTCGGGATTGTTAGGTGCGATTTTCCTGTCATGCCAGGTCGCCAGCGATTTTTCCAGTGCGGTTCGGTTCGTTGTGGCCAACGCCACCAGGTATTCGGCTGGAAACTGATTTTCGGAAAAGGGTTTTTTGAGGCTCTGGGCAATGATAATCTGTGCAGCAAGATGGTCTATCACATCCTCTTTGAGCATGACGGCGGGCTGGCCGTCGGGGCTTGCCGGAACGAGCGGGGTATACAAAGGGGCCGCAAGCATCGGTCCGAACATCATCAGGACCGATGAAAGCTCACCGTAAACCTTCTTTACATCCAGGTTGATGACATTAAGTCTGTACGCCTCGGACGGAATGAATTTCGGTATCCGCAGCGGTGCCGACTCGGCTTCAAGTATCTTACAGAGGCCTTTCTTCGAGCCGTTTATTTTCAACAGACCTTTTACACCATAAGGTTTTTGCGGCTCTGTGCCCAGCTCGACGGATGCACCGAAAGAGCAGACGTTATCCAAACCCAGATTCGTCAATGCCGCCTGGGCCTGTCCCTGTGAATCTTCAGCTATCGCCATTTTTATCATCTGTTTTATGTTAACATACAGGCTCAGGCTGTTATTTGAGCCGACCGACCTGACAGTGGCCTGATAGTCGGCATCGTCCGCCAACGTAGGACTGGTAGCACCTTTGAGCTGTGCTATAACAAACTTGAGCCCTTCGATGTGCAGAGCCGAGATAAAACAGTCATCGATAAAACAATAGCTGAACGGCGTACCAATTTCATCGACCGCCTCTTCAATTGTCACGCCCCGGAAGGTCTGGCTTGGTTTACTGTGGCCGCCCAACTCGACGTTTTTGGCTATTACCCTTGCCATAATTTCTTTTATTTTAGTTATGTTCGGGCCCCACTGTGTAATGATTAACACGGGAGACTCGTTGGCGTCTTTAACCTGCTCATCAGGAACCATCGCCATCGCCAATCGTCCCTGAGGCTCGACGTCGGCCTCGAAAAGCGCTCTAAACATGTTGTTCTCGTCCATCTCTTTGAGGTTTTCCTGCCATTTACTTTTGGCGTGCTCAACAAAGGCCGCCATTTCCGGGTCTTTATAAAACCTGTAAAGACTGATTTTCTCGAATTGTTCTTTAAGCCGGCCATAATCTTCGATGTCGATAAGTACGATAGTCTGCGGCGGGACAAGTTCGGCCGTCTTTGGAAGGTCTATGCCAAAACACGCCGCCGCCATTAAAGACAACGCCGCCAGGGCAACACCAAACGCGAAGATTGAATACTGAAGATTGAATATTTTAGTGTTGCAGAATTCCCGCAAGCTCACCTAATTTCCTTTCCAAAAAAGGCCTATTTCTCACTCGCTCCACAGAAATTCCGGCTTGTCTTTTTTTCGCCTTGCATCGGGTTGAATATACCTGTAGCCGGAATTCGGGTTGTCCTTGTCGTAGGCAAAGGCCTCGCGATTTTCGATGAAATGCTTTACATAATCGACCGGTATTGCAAAGCCCAGACCCCCGTAAAAAATGTATCCCATATTCGTAACACCGACGACCTCACCGGCCAGGTTGAACAACGGTCCGCCGCTGTTACCGGGATTGATATCGGCGTTTGTCTGTATATAGACCAGCCCTTCGAAGGCGCGATTCTTTGTGCTGATAACTCCGTCCGTAACCGTCCGTTCCAGCCCAAGCGGATTGCCCACGGCAAAGACCTTCTCACCCACCCTGATGTGGTCTATGTCGCCGAGGTACGCGAATTTAATCTTTGTATCGCCGAGGTCTTCAACTTTCAAAAGCGCCAAATCCACGAAAGGGTTGATGGCCTCAATCTTGACGTTCTTAAAATTCGTTTTCTCGAAACCGTTTTTCTCCTTGTGAAAGACGGTAACCTCGATTTTTGTTTCTCTTTCAATTACGTGGTAGTTCGTCATCAGGTATCCCTGCTCGTTGAGGAAGAAACCGGAGCCCAGTCCGCCGGGAGTCGAAACCTTGACCACCGCCTCGCCTACCGCATCGACACATTTTTCAATCGTGGTCTTCTTCAGTTTTGCTGTTCTGTAGAGCTTGTCCGTCGGCCCCGTCGTTTCCACAGCCACTCTGTTCACGTCATTGGCGTCGAGCCGGTCGATTTCGAATCCCTCGGAGTATTCGAAGTCCTGCACCTGGTCGCGGGGGATTCTCAATACGGTTACTCCGACATCGACGACGAGCGTGGTGTCTTTCTCGGCCAGTATGTCACCGGTGATTATCTGGCCTTCTTTGAGGA
>CAYSTP010000138.1:0-5983 GCA_964434085.1 uncultured Pirellulales bacterium | reverse complement strand
CCAAATCAAATCCGCAGGCGGCGATGCCATCGCTGTTTGCTGTAATGTCCTCGATAAACCCAGCATTGTCAAAGCTGCCCAAACTGTCATAAAAAAGTATGGCCGCGTTGATATCCTGATAAACGGCGCGGGCGGGAACAAGAAAGAAGCAACGACATCGGATGATTTGAAGTTTTTTGATCTTCCTCCGGACGCAGTTCGATTTGTCTTTGACCTGAACTTCCTCGGAACGATGTTGGCCTGTCAGGTTTTCGGTAAAATAATGGCTGAGGCCGGACAAGGCGTCATTCTAAATATCTCCAGTATGAGTGCGTATCGACCTTTGACTAAGGTTGCTATTTACTCAGCCGCCAAAGCCGCTGTCAGTAGCTTCACTCAATGGTTGTCTGTGCATATTTGTCAAAACTACTCAAAAAATATCCGGGTCAATGCAATAGCACCTGGTTTCTTTTTGACCCAGCAGAACAAATTTCTGTTGACTGACGAAAAAACTGGCGACCTGACTGCAAGAGGCAGGACCATAATCGACCATACACCGATGGGCAGGTTCGGCTCGCCCGATGAGCTTGTCGGTGCCGTCATGTGGCTTATCAGTGACGCCGCAAAATTTGTTACCGGCACGGTCATTCCTATCGACGGCGGCTTTTCGGCATTCGGTGGCGTCTAAAAGTTATTATAAACAGAAAGGAAATCGACAAATGACGGATTTCGACCCTGCGAAACCATTGAAAGAATTCAGGCCGACCAAAAAGTTCTTCATCGGTATTGACTCTGACGGCTGTGTGTTTGACACGATGGGCATCAAGCAGCGGGAGTGTTTCTGTCCGTGGATGATTGGCAGTTTCGGCTTGCAGCCGGTTGCCCAGGCCGCCCGGCAGTGTAAAGAGTTCGCTGACCTGTTCAGCAAGACCCGCGGCGCCAACCGCCACAAAACTCTCGTACGAATACTGACTGAATTATTGCCGTTACATCCGATGGTCAAGGAGCGGAGTTTCAAAGTCCCGCAGTTCCCGTATTACGTTGCGTGGGTAAATGACCCTAAAAGCTTACTCAGTAACGACGGCCTGAAGCAAGCTATCAATACAGCTTCGGACTCGGCGGTAAAAGAAGAGCTTACCCTTGCGCTTCAGTGGAGCGAAAACGTTAATAGGGCGGTAAAGGACATCGTTGAGGGCATTCCACCTTTCCCACATGTCCGCGAGAGCCTGGAAAAAATCGAAAAGGTTGCCGACGTGATAGTTGTCTCAGCAACTCCTTGTGAAGCACTGGCCAGGGAGTGGAACGAACACGACATCGGCAGGTACGTCAGCGTCATCGCAGGTCAGGAAATGGGCACCAAGGCGCAGCATCTTGAGTATGCAACCAGGGAACGCTACGAAAAGGACCATGTCCTTATGATTGGCGACGCGCCCGGGGATATGAAGGCTGCCAAGGCCAACTACGCCCTGTTCTATCCGATAAATCCCGGCGACGAAGCTAAAAGCTGGCAGAGATTTCATGACGAGGCGCTGGACAAATTCATCAACGGCGAGTATGCCGGCGCATACGAACAAAAAGTGATAGCCGAATTTGACGCCTATCTGCCCGAGCTGCCGCCGTGGCAGAGGTAGCATGATGCTTTACTATAGCCGTGGAAATGAAAATGACAGTTTAAGTGCGGACGACCTCAAGCAGGGCCTTTACACTGCGCTTGAGAAACTCGGCTCGCGTAAAAAAGCTGTCGCCGTCCCGCCGGACATGACCAGATATCACTCGCGCGCAGGAGACCTGACTCGTCTGGTTTGGCAGTATTATGGCGACAGGCTGACTGATATCATGCCCGCAATCGGAACGCACTTTCCAATGCCGGAGCACGAATTGAAGAAGATGTACGCCGGCGTTCCGCTCGAGCTTTTCCGCGTGCACAACTGGCGAACTGACGTTGTAACTCTTGGTGAAGTGCCGTCTGAGTACGTCAGGCAGGTCAGTGAAGGTGCCGTCGATTACGCCTGGCCTGCCCAGGTCAACAAACTTTTAGTCCAAGGCCGTTACGACCTCATTCTTTCGATAGGCCAGGTCGTTCCTCACGAAGTAATCGGCATGGCCAATTATAATAAGAATATTTTCGTCGGCACCGGCGGTACCGAAGGTATAAACAAGAGCCACTTCCTCGGCGCCGCCTACGGTATGGAGCGAATCATGGGCCGTGCCGACACGCCCGTGCGCCGCGTAGTTAATTACGGCGCCGACCATTTTGCCGCAGACCTGCCCATCGTTTATGTATTGACGGTGGTCGGACCAGACCCGGATGGACAGTTGAGAACACGAGGACTGTTTATTGGAGACGACATCGACTGTTTCAACCTCGCCGCCGAGTTGTCCCTAAAGGTCAACTTTATTATGCTCGATGAGCCGTTGCAGAAAGCCGTTGTTTATCTCGACCCGCAGGAGTACAAAAGCACCTGGCTGGGCAACAAGAGTATTTATAGAACACGTATGGCAATGGCTGACGGCGGCGAACTCGTTGTTCTCGCTCCCGGGTTGCATCAGTTCGGTGAAGACCCGCAAATCGACAAGCTTATAAAGAAATATGGTTATGTAGGTACCGAACGCGTATCGCAGCTTGTGAAAGAAAATGAAGATTTGCAGCAAAACCTAAGTGCTGCCGCACATCTTATTCACGGTTCATCCGAGGGCAGGTTCAAAATCACGTATTGCCCCGGCAAGCTGACAAAAGAACAAATAGAATCGGTCAATTTCGAATACGCCGACGTTACTGAAATACTCAGTCGCTACGACCCGAAGAAGCTCAAAGACGGCTTTAATACATTGCCTGATGGAGAAAAGGTGTTTTTTGTTTCCAATCCTGGTCTGGGATTATGGTCAACAAGAGACAGGTTCGAATCAATATAGCAATCAAACTTCAGTTATTATAAGGAGTATCGGAAATGTCGAAAGCTGAAAGTGCCTCAGGTGCAGACATTGGCCTTGTGGGCCTGGCGGTGATGGGCGAAAATCTTATTCTGAATATGGAAAGCAAAGGCTTTACTGTCGCCTGTTATAACAGGACGGTCGAAAAGGTTGACAACTTCGTCAACGGCCGGGCCAAAGGCAAGAAAATAATCGGCTGCCACAGCCCCGAAGAGCTGGTCAAAAATCTCAAGACCCCGCGCAGGATAATGCTGATGGTCAAGGCGGGCAAACCGGTCGATGATTTTATCGACAAATTCCTGCCTTTACTCGATGATGGCGACATCATCATCGACGGCGGCAACTCACACTTCTCCGACACCATACGCAGGACCGCCTATGTCGAGAGCAAAGGCAAACTCTACATCGGCACGGGCGTATCCGGCGGTGAGGAAGGTGCATTAAAAGGTCCGTCGATTATGCCCGGAGGCTCACCGAAGGCCTGGCCGTATGTCAAGCCCATCTTCCAGGCTATCTGCGCCAGGACCGACGACGGCGACCCCTGCTGCGACTGGGTCGGTGAAAACGGTGCAGGACACTTCGTCAAGATGGTGCATAACGGCATCGAATACGGTGACATGCAGATGATTTGCGAGACCTACCAGATGATGAAGGAAGGTCTCGAACTGACGAACCAGCAGATGCACGAAGTATTTGCCGAGTGGAACAAAGGCGAGCTGAACTCCTACCTGATTGAAATCACCCGCGATATTCTCGCTTACAAGGATGAGGACGGCAACGAGGTAATTGACCTGATTCTCGATACGGCGGGGCAGAAGGGCACCGGAAAGTGGACTGCTATCGCGGCCCTCGATTTGGGCCAGCCTTTGACATTGATTGGCGAGGCAGTTTTCGCCAGGTGCCTGTCGGCACTGAAGGAAAAGCGCGTCGCCGCGTCGAAAGTGCTCAGGGGCCCCCGGCAGCAATTCGTTAAAGACAAAAAGTCTTTTATAAACGACCTGCGTCAGTCCCTCTACGCCTCGAAGATTGTCAGCTACGCCCAGGGCTATCAGCTTATGCGCGAAGCTGCTAAGGAGTATAGCTGGAATCTCAACTACGGCGGTGTTGCACTGATGTGGCGGGGCGGCTGTATCATTCGTTCGGTCTTTTTGGGCAAAATCAAGGAGGCATTCGACAAAGACCCTAACCTCGATAATCTCCTGCTCGATGAGTTCTTCAAAAATGCCGTGGAAAAAGCCCAGGATTCCTGGCGACGTGTTGTTACTACCGCCGTACAGATGGGCATCCCCGTCCCGGCCGTCAGTGCCGCTCTTGCCTACTATGACGGCTATCGCCATAAGTGTCTGCCGGCAAATCTGCTCCAGGCCCTGCGGGATTATTTTGGTGCACATACATACGAGCGGGTGGATAAGCCCAGAGGCGAGTTTTTCCATACGAACTGGACCGGCCGCGGCGGCAGTACCAGCGCTTCGACTTATTCGGTGTAAAATCGCCCTGACAATTTAATCGAATATTATTTGGAAAAGGATTTGTAATGGCTAAATCTTTCATAGGTGAGAATTTTTTGCTTCAGAATAAGGCTGCTTGCAAACTGTACCACGATTACGCCGAGCACATGCCGATATACGATTATCATTGTCACCTGCCTGCCGAGCTAATCGCCGATGACCATCGCTTCGAGAACATGACCCAGGCCTGGCTGTACGGCGACCATTACAAATGGCGGGCTATGCGTACGAACGGTGTCGATGAAAAATATTGCACCGGCGATGCCACTGATTGGGAAAAGTTCGAAAAGTGGGCGCAGACCGTTCCAGCCACTCTTCGAAATCCTCTGTACCACTGGACGCACATGGAGCTTAAAAACCCGTTCGGCATTACGGATAAGCTGCTCAATGCCGACACCGCCCGCGAGATTTATGACCACTGTAATGCACTGCTCCAGAGACCTGAATTCAGCGTCCGGGGATTGCTTCGCAAATTTAACGTCAAGCTGGTTTGCACTACCGAAGGACCGCTCGATAATCTCGAACATCACAGGAAAATTGCCGCCGATGGTTTTGAGATTAAAGTTTACTCGGCCTTTAGGCCCGACAAGGCCCTCGCTGTCGAAAACCTCGACACATTGAACACCTGGCTCGACAATCTATCTCAGGTCGCCGGCCTGGAGATAAAGTCCTTCTCTGATTTGCTCGAAGCCATAAAAATACGTCACGATTACTTCCATGAAAACGGCTGTCGATTGTCGGATTACGGCCTTGATTGCGCATACGCTCAAAGCTGCACGCAGAGCGAAGTTGAAAAGATATTCGGCAAAATAAGAAACAAACAGCAACTCAGTCTCGACGAGTGCCTCAGGTACAAATCCGCCGTTCTTTACCAGTGCTGCCTGATGGACGCCGAGGCGGGCTGGGTGATGCAGCTTCATCTTGGTGCGATGAGAAATAATAATACCCGAATGTTCAAAAAACTCGGACCTGATACAGGCTTCGATTCGATAGGAGATTTGCCGCAGGCTGCGGCGCTGGCAAGGTTCCTCGACTCGCTTGACGTAAATAACAAGCTGCCCAAAACCATACTCTACAACCTCAATCCCTCCGACAATGAATTGTTCGCCGCTATGCTCGGCAATTTCCAGGACGGCTCCGTCGCCGGCAAGTTACAGTACGGTTCTGCTTGGTGGTTCCTCGACCAGAAGGACGGTATGGAAAAACAAATTGCCGCACTTTCCAATCTCGGCCTGTTGGGTCGCTTTGTCGGGATGGTCACCGATTCGCGGAGCTTCCTTTCATTCCCAAGGCACGATTATTTCCGGCGTGTGTTGTGCAACCTTCTCGGCAGTGACGTCGAGCAGGGTATATTGCCTGCCGATTATGACCTGCTCGGCTCCATGGTAAAAGACATCTGTTTTAACAATGCCGCGAATTATTTCTCGATGAAGCTGGATTGACCTTGCGCCATGCAATTAGGCGTTGACAGTCGGGCAAGTCCGTCGCTATAGTTAACGTGGTTACGTTGCGCCCGTAGCTCAGCTGGATAGAGCAACGGATTTCTAATCCGTAGGTCGCAGGTT
>CAYSTP010000137.1:0-6010 GCA_964434085.1 uncultured Pirellulales bacterium | reverse complement strand
TGATACGCTTTTTGTACTTGGAGTTTATTACGCCGACCATGGCGGCCAAAGACGTGCTTTTGCCCGAGCCTGTATGGCCGGTCACCAGGACCAGACCTCGCGGCAAATCAGTGAGGTCCTTTGCGATGTCCGGAAGATGAAGCTCGTCTATAGAGGGGACCTGATTGGGAATTACCCTAAAAGAAATACCTATAGTGTCACGCTGGTAGTGAGCATTTACGCGGAAACGGCTGCCGTCATCGAGCATTGCAGAGAAGTCCAGGTCTCTTTTTTCCTCGAACTTTTGAAACCTGTCGGGACCGACCATGGACAAAACCATCTCACCGGCATCCATGCTGGTTACGACAGGGAAATCGAGGGGGCTCAGCTCGGTGTTCTTTCGCATTATAGGGCACATTCCAACGTTGATATGAACGTCGCTTGCCCCTTTTTCAATAGCGTCTGCAAGTATCTCTTTGATATCCATCATGGTATTCCTTTTCCGCGCTCACCGCCTACATTGATTTCTATGTATGGGCTCCCATTTTGTGATAAATCGCAAAATGGGGACCTGCGGGCCCAATTAAAATATAATAAATAAGACGTACCAGCCTAAAAGCGTCTTTTGTTTGCACACAGGCCAGGTGAATTATCGGTGGTTTTTCTAAATAAGTTATTCAACAATTACTTAAATCTTTCGTGCGAACCCGTCAAATAAGTGACAGTTGACGCCACAGGTCCCATAATAGAGGGTTGATTTTCACCTATTTAGTAACTAACCGCCAAGACCCCTGAGCCCGCGGAGGCATTCTTTTTCTATTTATTCTTTGCGTCCTCTGCGATTTCTGCGATTAAATTATTGTATTTTTCCCTTGATTCAGAAGGAGTCGGAAAGCCTGAGCACTATCTGTGTTTCGTCATTGGTCAGGCTGACAGAATGGTCGGTTATCTTTTCGACCCTAAGGCCGCTAATCGTATCACCTTCGTAGAGGAGCTTGTCGTTTATCATGCAGCAGTTGCCTTTTTCAGTTGCCATAATGGTCAAAAGCTCGAATTCACTCTGAGCTACCACAGGCCGGATTTGTTTGTTGTCAGCCTGAATATCTGCGAGAAAGTCGTCTTTTCTGAAGGGGTTTTTTGAAAGCTCGCCCACATTGACCTGCTCGAAATCCGCGAATTCATAAAATTTCTTGACAATTTTCTCAAGGCTGCTGAACACCTGGGAGCGGACGCCGGTGATTTTGGCGATGGCCGCTTCGATCTGTGTTTGCTGAGCCTTTTCGGCGGACGGTTGTGCGGCTGAAGCAGCGGAAGGTGAACTCTTTTTTATCATAAAGAAAAGACAAAGCACCCCTATGACAAACAAGGCCGCCAGCAGATACGTGCTCTGACGCAACTGTCCCTGCTTGTTGGCGACTGTGAAATATTCCTGATTGTTATCAGCGTTGCCGGCCGGCGCCTTGCCCGGCACATTGGCATTGCCGGGTGAGGCAGTGTCGTTTTCCTGTGAAGGAAGCTGATTTGGTTCTTTTTGAAAGGACAGCATAATCAAACTCCATACAATTGGTTATATCTTCACTATCCTGCCGCCGGATTGTACCGGCAGCTATGAGTTCTGGTTCTGAAAGAAGATACTGACCACCACATCGGCCATAATCTCGCCCTCCATCTGTCGTTCCTTATCCAGCTTGAGCTCGCGTACTTTCATGATTCGAGGCAGCTTTTCAAGTTCAAGCAGAAATGAGTAGAACGAGTTGAAGTTGCCGACCAGCTGCATCTGCAGCGGCTGCTCGACATAACCACTGTTGTCTTTGGGCTTAAGAGTCTTGATGACCTTCGACCGCAAGCCCTGTTTCTGTGCAATGACGG
Source organism: uncultured Pirellulales bacterium (assembly GCA_964434085.1). GTDB lineage: Bacteria > Planctomycetota > Phycisphaerae > Sedimentisphaerales > Anaerobacaceae > JBBABK01. Next base: position 4,162 of record CAYSTP010000137.1, on the reverse strand, counting down.
TGACGTTTTTCAGCACCGTGTCTATCTCACTGGTAGGCGGCAGTTTACTTTCGAAGAATTTCATAGCCTCCTGTAACTGTTCCAGCTGCTGTGAAATGTCTTTGGCTGCGGCGGTCTGCTCCTCGATTTTTTGGAGTGTGTCAAGATTCTTCCTCAGACTGTTTTTGGCCTGGGCAAGGTGTTCGTTAGCCGGTTTAATCATATATTGATATGCAACCAGTGCGACACCAATAACCACGACGAAGAACACCAGTTTTCGCAAATTACTTGTCATTTTATTGACCCTCGTTCTCAGATTGTTAAGTCAACACGATGCCGTTTTGTTTTGCTTTGTATCTCAAATCTTATGCGACGACTTCACACATTTTGCCCGGATGTAGTCGATATCTGTTGACGTAATATGAGCTTCTTTTTTGAGTGTAGCGCTTAATTTAAACTTTCTGAACTTGGATTCATCGCGATTTTTTTCTTCTTTTGATTCAATCAGGGCAACGTTTTCGAAGAGGGGTGAGCCGTCGAGATTTTCAATAAATGCGGCCACCTGCAGGTCGCTCGGAGCCATTCCTTCGATATTAATTTTTGTTTCAAGGAGTCTTTCAGGCGAGATGACCTCCTGTGTATCGGTTTTGTCAATGGCCTGTTGATACCGGGTTTGTCTGCCGGGATGAGACGTTGTATTTCTGGGCTCTTGCTGGTCGATTTCCAGTTTTAGCAGGGAGGCGCCTGCCGGCAGGTTATTTGTTATAGAAGCGAGTATGAGGCTCCTGTGGACCGGTTCGAGCAGTCCGGCGGTTGTCAAGGCCGATTTCATCATTTCATTGCGTTTCTGTTGAAGCTGTTCAAACTGTTCGATTAAGCTCCTGGCCTTGACCATTCGCTCGTTTACCAGTCTTTCCTGGGCGGCCACGGCATGCTGGCGAATCTTGATTGTGGCAAAGGCGCCGGCAAGACCGGCCATTACCAGCCCGAACAGAATCAAATACATCAGATTCGTTCTGCGCGACTCGTTGTCCTGAATATAGTCATCGGGAACAAAGTTTATGTTAAGCATTATGGATATCTCCTAATTTATTGAAGACAGACTCAAACCAAAGGCAGTGGCCCAGCTGAAATTACAGCCCCTTCTTTCAACGAAGCCGCCGCCGTTAGATACCTCGACGGCAGCCATGCAATTGCCCATTTGCGCCGGAAGCTCTAATTGTCTGGCTATGCCGGCAAGGGCGTTCTGTGTCGCCGCGCCGCCGAGTTCACCGGCGAGGAATATAGCTCGTTCTATCCTCGGCTTTCGGTAAAGCGAGCTGAAATGACGACGACATGTGCTTAGCTCCAGCACGAATCGTTTGAGGGCATCATTGTCAGCCAAATCTTCGATTCCCATGGGGATGGTTTTTGCAAAAAGAGGGTTTTGATGCCTGCATATCAGCAGGTTACAGTAACTCGGCGCCATATCGAGAATAAGCACTATCGCGTCACGGTCCGTCTTTCTGCGGCCGAAGAACTTGGTATAAGTTTTAGCTATGGCAATCGGCCAGATGCCAATCGACATGATGTTTAGACCGGCCTTTTCATATATTGCCAGATGCCTGTCAATTCTCTCGCGGTCCATCACCATGACGAGTACGTTGTCTTCCTCAGTGGGAATATACTTGAGCATCGCCTGCTCCGACGGAAAGGTCAGTCTCTGCTTTATTTTCTGGATAAGCGTCTGTTCGATTTTGCTTTTTGGGCCTTTGGGCATTTTAAGATGGTCGATAAAGAGCTCGCGTGGGGGAACCGAGGCTACGACGTCTTTGCCTTTGAACTGACCGTTGCCCGTCAGGTCACTGACAACCTCCAGAACCCATCGCTGCCATTTGCTGCTGCCGACAGTGGTGTCGGCGGGCCTTTCGCGTGTAGCACCGTCAAGCAGAATTAATCCCTTGCCGTTGTTTTCAAGCTGTGCTAATTCAATTCGGTCGTCTCCGACGTCGATCCCTATGGGGCAAATCTGCCTTCTCAACATGGCGAACATATATAACACCTCAATATGCGCTCCCGAACCATTGTTTACGATTAAGTTTCCTTTCCCCGGGTCAGGTGAAGCCGAATTCACTCTGACCGGACTGCTGTCTGGGCCGACAGATGCAACTCCACGTAAAATATAGAAAACAAAAACGATAATGCCTGTTTGGCATCTTCAAAAAAAAAGTGTATCCTTCGGATTGCCGTTGGATTATCAATTTTGGTGCCGATAATATGCGGCCGGATAAAGCCGTTGATTCCAAAAGATAAGTGGCGGGAGAGGGAGTTTGGCAGGTTTTTGTGCTTGTTGTTTATAGGACGGGCGTAAAATGGATGTGATGTCGCAGGGAAAAATCGGGTGCGGCTATTCCGCCTTGAGTTCGCGCCGCATCAGTTCGGAAATAGCCTGTAGTACGCTCTTGCCTTCAAACAGAATCTGATAAACAGCACGGGTAATAGGCATTTCTACATTATATTTATCTGCCAGCGCACAGACACTTTTACATGTAGCCACACCTTCGACAACCGAATTGGTTTTCGCCAGTGCCTGTTCGGTGGTCAGTCCCTGGCCGATTCGTTCTCCGAACGAGCGATTACGTCCTTTTGGTGAGATACACGTGGTAACCAGGTCGCCGAGACCTGTAAGCCCGGCGAAGGTCTCCGGCCTGGCTCCCATAGCCACACCGAGCCGTGTTATCTCTGCAAGACCTCTGCTGAGCAAAGCCGCCTTGGCATTGTCACCGCCTTTAATGCCGTCGATAATTCCCGCCGCGATAGCAATGACGTTCTTCAATGCCCCGGCCAGTTCGACACCTACAATATCAGTGTTGGTGTAGATACGGAAGTAAGGCATGTTAAAGGTGTACTGCACCTTTATTGCGAGGCTTTCATTTGCAGAGGCGGCCGCCGCCGTGGCCGGTAGCTGCTGGGCCAGCTCATCAGCAATGGTTGGCCCGGATAGTGCTGCGACCTGGGTTTCGGGTCCAAGGACATCAGCTAATATCTCGTCCGGCCGCATCAGCGTGTCATTTTCAATGCCCTTGGCCACGGTAACGATTGGCACGCGCAAATTGAAATAAGGTCTGAGCCTCTGCCATACGCTGCGCATGAATTGACAGGGTACGGCTGAGACGACAAACTGGGCATCGCGGAGGATTTTTTCATCGTTACTTTCAAGTACCAGCGATTGCGGAAGCTTGCGGCCCGGCAGAAACTTGATATTTTCTCGCGCTGCTGCAACCTCGGCGAGCTGCTTGGCGTCATAGCCCCACATACGAATAGGCAGACCCTTGTGGCAGAGCATCATCGCCAGCACCGTTCCCATCGCGCCGTCGCCGATTATGGAAATGCCATCAGCCATGCGTGAGATTCTACCAGTGGTTTAACACGTTTGCAACAGAACAGGCCTGTGATTTGCTCAACCGGATATGACTTCGAGGCCCGTTACTCCGAGCCTCTTCAGCTCGGGCAATTGATTTTTGCCGAGCCTTGCCTCGATAGTAACGGTGTTGTCGGTATATTCTTCGCTTACGATTCGGCCGTGCGCACGGAGGAAGCTCTGTATCCTGCCGTTAGTCTGGCTGCTTTGTAACCGCAGCAACAGTTCGGCGCCTCTGTACTTATCCTGAATCACCTCAGCGAGCTTGTCGAGTCCCAGGCCGGTCCTGGCCGAGATGCAAACTGCATCAGGAAACAATGTCTGAATCATTTCAAGCCGGCCGATATTTTTAACTACGTCAACCTTGTTCAGTACCACCAGGATATCCTTACCGCCGCAGCCGATCTCGTTGAGGACGGTATTAACCGATTCAATCTGCTTGAGGGTATCAATGTTCGAGACATCCACTATATGCAGCAGCAGGTCGGCATTGACTACTTCTTCCAGTGTTGCCTTGAATGAGGCGACAAGTTGATGAGGCAGATTTTTAACAAATCCGACCGTGTCGCTGAGTAACACTTCGGCTCCGCCGCCGGCCTTCCATTTTCGCGTTCGCGTATCCAGTGTGGCAAATAGCCGGTCTTCTACAAGTACACCGGCGTCGGTCAGCGTGTTTAAGAGGGTGCTTTTGCCTGCGTTGGTGTAACCCACTATGCATATCTTATACTGTTCTCTGCGGGCGTCGATTTCCCGAACCCGCCGCCTGTCAATCTTTTCAATCTC
>CAYSTP010000136.1:0-6031 GCA_964434085.1 uncultured Pirellulales bacterium | reverse complement strand
AAAAAACGAACCCAAAACGAACCCAAACTTATACCGTCTGGGTAATTTAGGCAAACTCAATTTATCTCGGCGAAGCGAAGACGGATTATTGGCTTTGTTTTTGGGTGAGGATTTGTCGGAGGTTGTATTTGGCCAGGACTTGCTGCTGGGCCTTGGCAATCTCGTCAATCACTTCGGGCTGATTGGGGACGAGCTGGGCGAAGGAGGCGCCGGCGAGGATTTCACTAACCCGGTCGAGGGTAATGTTGGCGGGGTCTTTTGCGGGCATAAGGCCGACCTTTGGTTCGGATGTCCTGGCAATAAGGCCTTTTTCAATCAAAAGGTTGAAAACGCGTTCGCCGAATTCGACGGGAATATTCAGTCTGCTCAGTATCACTTCGGGTTCAACTGGGGCGTTGTTCTGCTCGAAGGCTTCAGCGATTTCGCGGACGATGTTCAGAGCGGTTATATCATTCGCGATGAAGTGATACTGGCGTCTCCTGGATTCGGCGAGCTCGACGGATTCGAGGGTTGTCAGGTGCTGCATTGTAAAGGTGAGCTGCAGGCCGAAGAGGACGATGAGCCAGGTGATGAAAATCCATAGTACCGACAGGGGTATCAGGCCGAGGACACCATAAACTTTGCCGTAGGGCAGAAATTTTATTATGTACAGGGCGAAGAGGTATTTTACGACTGACCAGACGAAGGCGGCGAATGCTGCACCCCAGAGGGCGACCCTGGCCTGGACTTTTGTGTTGGGCAGGATGTAGTACAGGAGGAAGAACGCGACGGTCGCGATGAAAAACGAGATTACGGGCGCGAAGTTGGAAAAAAGGGTAGTTCCGAGTTTTCCGAGCAATGCACTTCGGGCGGTGATGTATATGCCGAAACCGAGCAGGAATGGGCCGAGTGTGAGCAATGCCCAGTAGTTTATGATTCGATGCAGGAAGCTTCGGGGTCGGCTGACGTGCCAGATGTTGTTGAAGGCCCGTTCTATTGTGGAAAGCAGTGCCAGCGCGGCCCAGATAATTATAACGGCGCTGATTAGCGCGATTGTTCCCTGGCTGAAGCCTTCGAAGATGTCACCGACGATTTTGTTGAGATGTTCGGTGAACATGATTTTTTTTGATGGGTCCTGTGGGTCGGGGAACTGGAGTGCTGACAGATGCAATTGCTGTTCGACGAAGGTCTGGACCTTGTCGCCGAGGTGACTGTATGCAGGCATGGCGTGAAAGATTAAGAGGGTAACGACGGCGAGCGGGATGATTCCGAAGATTGTGTGGTAGGCGAGGGCGGCGGCCTGCTGGCCTGCGCGGTTTTTGCGAAGCAGCCTTGCACAGTGGTACCAGAGTTTTACCTGGAAGACGGCGAAACGTCCGGCTCTGCCGAGCTGAGCGGTCGGAGTTGAAAGAAGCTTTTTAAACATCGTATATCCCTTCTGAAAGTCAGGTCATGCAGACCTTAGAATTATATTATCGGCAAAAACGGGCTATTGGTTTTTCAGTATATCGCCAATATTTATTTTTCCATCTTTGAGGGCATCTTCGAGGATATTTCCTAAATTGTCCTGCAGGAGTTTGCCCATATCGAGCTCGGGGTGGTCATAAGTTCCTTTGAAAGGAATAGTAATTCTGCCGGGGGTGTCTTCCTCGCCGACTTTTACGGTTCTGCCTGTTGTATAAGGAGTAATGACTTTTGAGCCTGCGATGCTTTTAGTCATAAGGTTGTTTCGTCCGACGAAGTTGAACGGATTATTGCCGGCGTTGAGCTGCATATTATCGTATCTGAGCAGGCCGTCTTTTGCGGTAACGTGTGTCGGCAGGATTTCCATTTGACCGGAAGTGGAGCCGGGCCTGATTTTTGTTATGAGGTCGAAGAACCCGGAGGCCAGGCGCATGTCGGTGACAAAGAAGTTTCCGTCGAGCAGCAAATCTTTCGGGGTCGCTCCTTTGAGCGGGATAGCGAGTGTCTGGGCGGAGAAGCTGGCGATTCCGCTGAAGCGGTCGACGTCTTTGAAAATGGGGTTTAAATACTGCAGGAGTTTTATGGAGACCCTTTCGTCAACTTTGACTTTGTCGAGGATTTTGAGCGGTTCGGGGATGGTGAGCAGGGTCGGAGTTTTTGTGAAATCGGCTTTTGCCGCAAAGGTCAAAGTTCCGTCGTTTACCTTCATAGAAAACTTCGGGATTTCGAGAAGACCTTTGTTGAACTGCACGGCGATTTGTGAAGGCTGGGAGGCGGTGAAGCCGCGATATTCGGCCTTATCAAAAGCAACTTTGATTGGTTTTGTGCTGAGGTTTGCCAGGAGCTGGTCGGGCTTATCGGCGGGGTAGGTGGTTGAGAATTCGACTGTTGTTTTGTTTTGTCCTTCGATTGCGAGGTCGCTGGGCATAAATGCCGAGAGCAGTGTGCTGACGAGTTTCCAGTCGTAATCACAGTCGGCTTTTGCGGTCATGGTTTTCTGCTGTTTGACGGTGTCGATGTTGAAGTCGCCCTTTGCCTTGATTTGCGGGTTTGTCAGGTCGAACTTGACCGCGGTTTTTTCGGGTCCGACGGTTGCGTCGAGTTTTGCGGTCAGCAGGCCAAGCGTTACTTGTTCTGTTTGAGATGTTCCGTAGGCGAAATCCTGTATCTGCGTAAAGTCAGAGACAATCTTAGTAGTCTGGTCATCGATTGAGAGTCGAAGTTTTGAATTTGCGGTTCCGGAAAGGAAAAGCTTTTTGGGATAGGCGGAGCTGAGCATAGCGAACGGTCGAATTTTTGCGAGGTCAACTTCTGCGGAGATTGGCAGAGACAGAGGTTTGGCTGATTTTTCTGCCGGAAGGTATCCGTTGTCGATGCGGATGTTGCCGAGGCCGGCTGTGCAGGCGAGAGTCTTGATTGCGATGCCGTTTGTTTTTCTTGAGATGTCGAGGTTCATATTAAGGTCGGCCTGTGGCTCGGAGGCGGTTTGTCCGTCAGGAGTGGTTAAATGAAGATTCTGTATTTTGGTATTGCCGTTGAGATTGATGGTTTCATCCGCTGCGGTGATTTTTCCGGTGCTTGTTACAAGACCTGCTGTTTTGTAACCACCGAGTTTGAGAAAAGAGCCGAGTTCGGACTGGAGCTTTTGCAGGTCGGCATTAACCTCGTAGGCGAGCAGTTTTTCGGTGCCTGTACAATTGAGCTGTGCAAAAGAGGAAGTGGCCTGGAGCTTTTCGAAGTTGACGGCGGATTTGTCCGAGCTGATAAGTGCATGTGCCTCAATCGGCTCGGATATTGCGACCCGCCGGCGGTCGACGAGACCAGCCAGGTCGGTGATTCGAAAGTCGGCTGCGATTTGAGCCTTGTCAGCCTGAGTCGTGCGACTGATATTTCCGGAAAGTTTGCCGGAGGTTATTGTCGTGCCGGGTTCAAGTTTGAGGGTGTTCGGCATCTGATTTGCAACGGCGGGCAGGTCGACGTCGATGGCAGCCTTGAGGTCATAATCGGCTCTTGGCTCTATAAACTGTGAGAGTGATTTGAGGTCGGTCGGGACCTTTCCGGCTGCGTCAACCTTTGCCCAGTCGGTGGTCAGTGTTAATTTATCGACGCTGATTAAATTTTTTTGCTGTGCCATTTTTACGTCGAGGTTGAGTGCAGAGGTCTTGAATCGGTCGCCTTTGATTGCGGGTCCGCCTACGTCAATTTGGGTGCCGGTTGCGGTTCCGGTGAGGTTTTGCAGCTTGGAGTCTTTGAACTGTGTTTTGATATTTGCGGTGAGGATACCTTTTGCGTCGAGCTGGATATCGGCCAGGTCAAACAGTGGCGCCAGCATACTTAGTTGTAGTTCGTTGACTTCGACGGCGAGGTCGCCGCTGATTTTTGCGGGGTTGACGGCGCCTTCGGCGTGAACGGCGGTGGCAGTGCCGGAATCGGCGAGGAGCATATCGGCGGCAAAATTGTTCATTCTGTCCGGGCCTTTGAGGTCGAGGCGTGAATCGATATCGGCAAGATGTATGGTGTTTGATTTGGTGTCGGTGACTTTGACGTCGCCGTCATTTATGTGAAGGTCGATTTTGTTTACGGGCAGTTGCGGGGCGGCGGCTTTATTTTCGGAAGGTTCTTGTGCAGGCGCCGGGGCGGGGCGTTTTCGAAGGTCGATTGATACCTTCGGTTCGTCCACGACAGTTTTGCCGAATGACAAGTTGCCGGTGAGGATGGCACCGTAGTGGGGCCTGGTGCTAATCTGTTTTATTCTGACGGAGGTCTGTCCGAAGTCGTCGTCGTAGGCAAAGTCGGTCAGCCTGACGCCTTTGAACCAGCTCATGGAAAGCGAGGCAAAGTCTGTTTTACCTTCGACCGATTCGTTAATCTTTGTGAGAATGGTCTTTCTGCCGCTTTCGGAAGAGATATAAGCGGGGACCACTGCCGCCAGCAAGGTTGCCAGCAGCGCCAGCAGGGCAATTATCACAGTCAGTATAATCTTGAGCGGCTTGCGTTTTTTTGTTTTTTCATTTTGTTGTTTTGCAGCTTTCATTTTTCCGGCCCTTTACAAATTAGTGTTTTTCGGGAACGGATTCGGCAAATCCTCCCTTTGATGATATCTCGTTTGCATTTGTATTAGTTTACATCAGAAGCGGCCAAAGTTCAACTGTAGAATAAACTTGGCGGGGATGGTGATGTGGCTGGTGGCAGGGAGCGATAGCCGAGACGAGCACTGGGGAGCGGACCAAATTATATTGCTAAACCGTCGCGGTAAACACAGAGTAGATTGGCCGTTAGAGCAATACTGTCTAGCGGCATATAGTGTAATAGCAGCCCAACTAGTTCTGGATCAGGTAGTCTATGTCTGAATCTTGTAACCTTAGTTGACAGCTATTGTTGGAATTAGGTGATGTATAGGAAGAGTTATGCTGTGTAGTTACATTAAGGGGAAAGACGGTGGATGCATTTAATATAATCATGTTGGTCATCGCGGTCGCAAGCATTTTTATCTCATATTGGATAGCCAAGAAGTCAGGTTCATTCAAAAGAGTTCTGCTTAACGTTTATTTAATGAACCAGCAGTTGATAGCGCGAGCTGAGTTCGACGAGATTGTTTTTGGGTACTGGGTTGGTGAGCACGATATCGCATTTTTCAAGCTGCCATTCAGGATAACAAATAGTGGCGATAGGTCGGCCAAAAATGTTTGTTTAACATTGTCGATTCCGTTAGCTCTTAGATGTGGGGGTCTTAAGGATAACGTTGAAATTGACAGTATTTTAGGACGTTATGAGCGATCTGATATTAAGAGGTTATCATCACAATACGCTGGTTTCGAGCGACTAGACTATGTATTTCCAGAAATAGGCCCGGGAGAAAGCTTTGAAATAGAGGAATTTATCGATGTTGTGCGCGCGTCAGGGATGCCATTTGAGGTAGAAGCTGTGAGTAAAGATAGGGTGCCTGTGCGGGTTAAAGGGAACATAGGATGGTCTGCGCAGATAGACGTCAGAATTTCGGCTACAGATGTGGTGCCTCTCGATGGTCATTTTCAGATTAGGTCGTACCGTGTTCGGAATGAGGAGGACTTGGGAAAAGAGCTTATGAAAGATGAGACTCAAGCTTTGAGAGAGGAGCTTTCTAAGAAAGGGACTCCAAGAAAGCTTGTGTCGCAAGCTTACGCGCCTGGCGTGAAGAAGAACACGATTATTGTAATGTCAGAGTTAAAGAAAACGGTGGAGTTGAAAGTACTTAAAGGCGTCAAGGCTTCGGTTCATGAAGAAATAGGAAATAAAACTGGTAGATGGTTCGTTGCGTCTGCGCTATGTAAGAAACCAATGACCATCGTCCAGTGGTTGAGGCGTAAGGCAACATAATGGGGCCTCTGTTTGAGCCTTAAGGCGGACAGGGTGTTAGGTGGTGTTTCATTAATTAAAGCGTTTAAGTGGAATTATTCTGACAGCATTTACGGCGTAAATTCGGCGATGATGGGTGTGTGGTCGCCGGAGAAGGCGGTTATCCTTTTAGATGTCGGTAGATTTCTTTGCGGTGGGCGACTTTTACGATGACGACGAGCAGTTTTTTGTCCTGGATTTGATAAATGATGCG
>CAYSTP010000135.1:0-6091 GCA_964434085.1 uncultured Pirellulales bacterium | reverse complement strand
ACGCTCAGGACTTGTAAGGAGATATTCGAAATTGTCCGCCAAAAGTAAAGCCGAACGGCGCAAGCAGTATATCTACGGCCCCGTACCGTCTCGCCGATTGAGTCGCAGCCTCGGCGTTGACATCATCCCCTTTAAGCTCTGTCCGCTGGATTGTGTCTATTGTCAGCTTGGCCGCACCACGGATAAAGTTGTAGTACGTAAAGACTATGCCCCGATTGACGAAGTCGTAACTGAGCTTAAGCAGCGTCTCGACGAGGGCATCGAAGCTGATTTTGTCACAATAAGCGGTTCAGGTGAACCGACCCTGCACAGTAGATTGGGTGAGCTGATAGACCGCATCAGAACCATAACTGTAATTCCGATAGCAGTATTGACAAACGGTGTATTGTTTGATGACCCTTCGGTACGTGCCGATTGCTGCAAAGCCGATGTCGTTTTGCCCTCGCTCGATGCCGCCGACCAGCAGACGTTCGAGCGAATCAATCGGCCTTGTACGAATATCAGCATTGAAAACGTCATTTCAGGCTTATGCGAATTCAGGAATCAGTTCCACGGACAGATTTGGCTTGAGGTGTTTATCGTTGAAGGTCTCAACACCGGCCCGCGTCAGCTCGCCGGCCTCCGCGCGGCAATCGAGCGAATCAGGCCCGATAAAGTCCAGCTCAATACCGCAATTCGTCCGACAGCCGATTTCAATATCGTAAAGGTCACTCACGAGCGGCTCGAACAGATGGCCTCAGAGCTTGGCGACAATGCCGAAGTCATCGCAGATTTTACTACCATACATCTCGATAAACATATGGCTCAGACTACCGAAGAGGTCTTAGCAATGCTCATACGCAGGCCCTGCTCTATCGACGATATTTGTCACGGTCTGGCAATGCCGCCCAACGAGGTTATCAAACTTGTCGACATACTTCGCAATAGGGGGCTTGTCGAAAAGATTGAAACCGCCGGGGTCCTCTTTTTCAGAACCTGCCCGGCGCCCCCGATAAAGTGACTCATTTTCACCGTTTTTGCCGCAATTAACACGTCTTTTTGTAAAGACACAGCCGTTATTGGCCGATAAAACCTTTGGAAATCCGGCCGCATAAGTGATTTTATCAGATTTGCGGCAAAATCTTTTTTTCTGCTTCAGTTGACTGCCCTTAGGCCGATAAATACTGTTGGCGGTCTTTTGTTTACTTGTGGGACAGCTTAATGGTCAAAAGACAGCGACAGTTGACGCTGAATAAGGGACCCGAGAAGTTCATCTTTCGATATGACCTCGGACGTGAAGATGAACTAATCGATGCTATGATTGACCAGGCCAAAGACGCAAGAACCGACTTTGACTGGTTCGACGCGGCTGTGCTCAGTTTTAAGCTGACACAGTCACTGATATGTCAGGCCGATGAGCTGTTACAGGTAAACGGCGACTTTGAGATTGAAAGCGGTAATCTGCAAAGCTGATTGAGGAAGATGTAGTATGGAAGGCAACAATACTGTAAATGATTTTTTGAACTATCTTAAATTCGAGAAGCATTTTTCCGGGCACACCGCAAAGTGTTACGGTGCCGACTTGGCCCAGTTCACCGAGTTCCTGCTCAGCAGGTCCGACGGCGACTATCAACACGGTGACAGCGGGTCAGCCGATGGCGGACAGGGCGCAACAGGTCTGGCCGTTCAGACTAAGGCGAAGGTTGACCAATTGCTGCTGTCGGTTGACGTCAACTTGGTTCGTGCCTATCTGGCCGAGCTGAACGACAAGCAGTATTCCAAAAGCACTATCGCCCGAAAACTCGCAACGCTGAGAAGCTTCTATAAGTTCCTGCTCAAGAGAGGGTCGGTCAGCTCAAATCCGGTCACAGCAGTCCGGACACCCAAACAAGACAAGAAGCTGCCCCGATTCCTTGAATACGAGGAGGTTAAAAGGCTGCTTGAGACCCCGCCGATGGGCAATTGGCTCGGCGCCAGAGACAAGGCGATACTGGAAGTGCTCTACAGTACAGGCATACGGGTCAGCGAACTGGTGGCACTAAATATGGACGACATTGATTTCCTTGGCGAGGTGGTCCATGTTAGGGGTAAGGGCAAGAAAGAGAGGATAACCCCCATTAGCTCCTCAGCCCTGCAGGTGATACAACACTACATGGAATACAGGAACAAAAGGGCACAAAGCAACCCCAACTTTGACCCTAAAGTGCTTTTTGTAAACAAACATGGAAAGAGGCTGAGCACGCGAAGTGTCCGCCGCAAAATGGACAAGTATCTAAAATTGGCGGGTCTGGACCCTGCTATTAGTCCGCACACCCTGCGGCACAGCTTTGCTACGCACATGCTGAACAATGGCGCGGACCTGCGAAGTGTACAGGAACTGCTGGGACATCAGTCGCTGTCCACAACCCAGATATATACGCATCTGACAACGAAAAAACTCAAGGATGTTTATGACAGCGCTCATCCGCGGGAAAACGAGCTGTCACAGGACAGAGCTGAGGATATATCGCGGCAGCCTGAAGAAGCACGTTGGTGAGGTAAGTATGTATAGCTGAACTATAGGCCGCCATCCGGCGGCCTTTTTTATTTTTCATTTTGGTTGTGGTTCTCACCTGTATACTCGGGAACCAGCCGCTTGATTCCCTGAGCTATTCGCCCATGGTCCTGTGTCTGAGCCAGGAGAACCAGCTCTTCAATGGCGGCTTCGATGCTGTCACTGTCAACCGGGATGTTCTTCCATATCCCAATCTTTGAATGCCGTGTAGGCAGCATGTTCTCTCCGGTTATTGACAGTTCTTCAAAGAGCTTTTCACCCGGCCTTGGGCCGGTGAACGTTATGTCTATATCTTCGCCGGGTCTGAAGCCGCTCAGTGTGATTAGTACGCGGGCCAAATCCACGATTTTGACGGGCTCTCCCATGTCCAGAACAAATATCTCGCCGCCCTTGCCCATAGCCGCGGCCTGAAGCACAAGCTGACTTGCCTCCGGGATAGTCATGAAGTATCGCTTCATGTCCGGATGCGTGACTGTGACCGGACCTCCCTCGGCAATTTGCTTCTTAAAGATGGGAACGACCGAACCGTTGGAGCCAAGCACATTGCCGAAACGGACGGTGACAAAATGAGTCTTGCTTGTGTTGTTGAGGGCCTGGATGTGCATTTCGGCTATGCGTTTGGATGCCCCCATCAAGGAAGTCGGATTTACTGCTTTGTCCGTACTTATCATTATGAAACTCGCGGCGCCGTACTTATCGGCGGCGTCTGCGACGACCCGTGTGCCTATGACATTGTTTTTGATTGACTCCCCGGGATTGATTTCCATCAGCGGCACGTGTTTATGTGCGGCTGCATGTATCACAACTTCCGGCCTGTATCGGTTGAAAACCTGCTCCACCCGGACCTTGTCGGTGATGTCGCATATTATTGCTCGCAGTGGAATATTGGGAAAACGACTTTGCAGTTCACGGTCAATGTTAAAGAGGGGATTCTCAGCTTGCTCTACAAGCAGCAGTTTTTTAGGTTCGAAATTACATACCTGGCGGCACATCTCGGCGCCGATGGAGCCGCCGGCGCCGGTTACAAGAATTGTCTTGTTTCGCAGGTAGTCTTCTATCAGGTTAAGGTCAAGCTGCACCGCCTCCCGCCCCAGCAGGTCGTTGATATCCACGTCGCGTATCTGTGAAACACGCAATCGGCCCGATGCAATATCGGTTATGGATGGGACGGTTCGAAATCGCACCTTCGTCCCTTCGCAGACCTGAATGACTCGACGCAACTGGTGATGCGTTGCGCTCGGCATAGCTATAGCAATTTCGTTGATATTATGTTCTTCGCAGACCCTGGCGAGCTGCTCGACCCTGCCGAGAACCGGTATTCCGTGTATGCTGACGTTCTTTTTGGTGGCGTCATCGTCTATAAATCCAATCACTTCATATTCCACCACGGGCATACGATGAATCTCGCGCAGAAGCGCCTCTCCTGCATTGCCTGCTCCTACTATCAGGAACCGCTTGAGTCTGCCGGCTTGTACGGTGCGGAATTCTTCATAGTAAAGTCGTGTCGCCATCCTCATGCCCGCAAGGATTAATATTGTTCCAAACATGTCGGCCATGAAGGTGCCCTGGCTTATTTCGGTCAGACTATTCAGGTAGGGGTTTCTGCGAAGACCGGGTGTATAGAGAAATAATACCCACAGAACGAATATTACACCCGTGCTGGCAAGCGAAGCCCTGACTATGCCGAAGAGGTCCGTAATACCGACGTATCGCCACCAACCACGGTACTGCTGAAAGAATGCGAATACGGACAGCTTGATAATCAATACCAGCACAACCATTATCGGGTACTGCTCGACCAGCCAGGTGCGCCGAAACTGCATGTTACTGGCCACGAGGAATGAGAACATCAGCGATAAGGCAAACGCAACGGCGTGCGCAAGGATTATCAGCGGCTTACGATAAGCAAGAAGCACCGGGGGCGAAGCCGATGAATCTAACTGGACCTTATTTGTTTGCTCTGGGGTCCCCAAATGCTCTTTATCGCCTTTGGGGCGCCCCTCTGAACCTGTAGCGGACTTCGGCATAGCAGTCTTGGATACATATAGGGAAACACAATTAGCTTAACTTGCAGTCTAACAATAATTTAAGAGTGTGTCAAGAAACGACACCGGTTAACCTGCGGCCCCGCCAAACACATCCGTCGGCGTAAAAAGCCGCCCATTCGCCCGGGTGTGCCTTGCCCTCAAATCCGCATATCAGCCTCAGCAGGACAAAAACTGCTCAAGCCGTATATAATTTAAGGTTTATTGCTCGGCATCGTCAGGTCCGGATTGGCTGTCGTCCTCCTTTTCCCGCGTATCTGCAGTACCAATCTCACTCGAAACTGGGTCCCTGCAAATCTCATCAATGGGTGTATTGTCAACCTTGTTACGAAGTAGAGCGTAGATTATCGTGTTCGCCGAGAAATAAAAACTCATGATAAAAGCTACTATAAGGCCCAAAATAATGAGTACGAAAATGTGTATGACCAGGGCCGCAAACCATTCGGTGCCGCTCGAAGTGGCATCGAACGCGGCTCTGCTTAGGTTCTGGAAGTAAGGCTGCGGCCAGATTGCCTCAAACTTCTGCTCACCTTTGCCGAACAGCCCCAGACTCAACAAGAACCTGGTGACCAGCAGCAGCAGAAATGCAAAGAAGCGCACAAACATATAACAAATCGCGCCATAGACAGCCGCCAGAGTGGTGTATAGTGCCATTCTCCACGGTCTCGAATATACGTAATTAAACGAGCGGCTGATGGCGTCAAAGCAGTCAAGCCCGTCATAGGCTAACGCCGGAAACATCAGGTTGAACCCGGCCCCTGTCAGTATCAGAACAATCGTGATAACAATCCCCGTTATCAGAGCAAGGGCGAACAGTATTGCCACAATAATCTCGCCCGCATAGGGAATGTTGCCCAGAAGTCCGAGCAGGAAGATGCATAAACCAAGACAAACCGAAATGGCGATGGGAGCCAGTGGCGCCGCCAGAAAACTGACGAACTTTCTGGTGCTGTAGCGAAGGGCCTCGGAAATACCTGGTTTCTCACCGTGTGCAAACTGCAAGGCTGATATTCTGCAAATGGCTCCTCCGGCAACACAGACCACAATAAGTTTTATAGCTGCAAATATTATTGAATAAAGAAAGTGGTGTCGAAAAGCCCAACCTGCGGCCTTGAAATAGCCGGCGATGCTGTCGGAAGCAGCCAGGAATCTGCCGTCAAGAATGGAGCCCACCGCGTTTTCAAATTGTCTTGCCGCATGCCTCCACATTGTTGAAAATAAGCCCGTCCGTTCGCCGCTGTCCTTGTTCAGCTCGATGAACTCGGCCACGGCGGAAGGATTCTCCATGTAAACACTCAGCTCTGTGACTTTGCCGTCGGAAGTTGTAACAACCGACCTGGTCAGGTCCATAAGCACACCGCACGCACTTATCACCGCTACCATCAGAAAGGCGATAATCATCTTGCTCGGGTGAATAGCCATGCGGAAGCTCTGAAAAATCCTGGTGAACAGAAGTTTGTCGAAAAGCTGGATTTCAGTTTGTGCCTCTGCCATTTCTGAATCCTTTCAAATG
>CAYSTP010000134.1:0-6144 GCA_964434085.1 uncultured Pirellulales bacterium | reverse complement strand
TACCTATGCTGCCGGAGGTGCTCAGTAACGGGATATGCAGTTTGCAGCCGGGGCAGAAGCGGTTCTGCAAGAGCGCTTATATTACCTATGACAGTACAGGCAAGGTTTTGTCGCGGCGATTTGCTAATTCGGTGATGTGCTCGACGGCAAGGCTGACTTATACGGATGCAGACAGGATACTCAAAGGGCACAAGAAGGATTTTGCGCCGGAAGTGATTGCACTTATTAAGGATATGGAGACGCTTTCGCGGATAATTGAGAAGCGGCGGGAGCAAAACGGGATGCTGCATCTGGATTTGCCGGAGACGGAGCTGATTTATGATGCGGCGGGGCAGGTCGTTGACGCAGAGCCGGCGGATATGAGCTATCCGCATACGATAATCGAGATGTTTATGGTCGAAGCGAACGAGGCGGTAGCTGGTTTGATAGACAGGCTCAATATTACGTTTATGCGCCGTATTCACCCGGAGCCGAACGAATTGGGCCTGAAAGAACTGGGCAGACTTTTGAGGACGGTGGGCCTGAGTTTGCCTGGCAATGCAGGTAGAAAGGATATTCAGGATTTGCTCGAAGCGGTAAAAGGCAGGGACGCCGAGTACGCAGTGAATATGCTTGTGCTGCGAAGTTTCGAGAAGGCTGAGTATTCGCCGCTGGATATGGGTCATTACGCCCTGGCAAGTCGCCAGTACTGTCATTTCACCAGCCCAATCAGGAGATATGCGGATTTGCTTGTTCATCGAATATTGGATGCGTACCTTCATGGCAAAAAAGACGAGAGTGTTACTAAAGGGACTCTGGCGGAAACAGGTAAACACATCACGTTTACCGAACAGCGGGCTGAAGATGCGGAGGAAGAACTCAAAACGGTGCTGATTTTGCAGATGCTCAGCAGGCACATTGGCGAGCAGATGGATACGGTGGTGACGGGGGTTGCTTCGTTCGGTGTGTTTGTGCGATGTCGGAAATTCGGTATCGAAGGGCTGATACCGATTGAGCAGTTGGGGCCTGATGAGTGGAAGTTCAACCAGAAGGGATACTGTGTCACGGGTTTGAATTCGGGGTATAGTGTGCACCTGGGGCAAAAAATGCGGGTGAGCATAGTGTCGGTCAATGTACCGGCAAGGCAGCTGAACCTGACGCCGGCAGAGGCGCTTGTAGAAAAGCCGTCACCGCAGAAAGCTAAGCTTAAAAGGAAGTACCCGCATAAGCGCAAGGGCGGGCGGCGGTATCAACGATAGAAAAAAATCTGAAAATTATTTGTTGAATTATGTCGTGAGGTGTGGTCTAATAGCGACGGCGGGCTATATTCTTTTCGCCTCTCAGGAGTGTGCCCCGTGAAATAAAGATGAGAGGCACCAGTTAGGCGGTCCAGGCGGGCCAAGGAGTATTTAAGTGAGTACAGGTACGGTAAAGTGGTTTAACGCGAACAAGGGTTTTGGTTTTATCGCTCCCGATGACGGCGGTGAAGACCTGTTTGTCCATCATTCAGAGATTAAGGCAAACGGTTTCAGGGCGCTGGACGAGGGGCAGAAGGTTGAGTTCGAGATTGGGCAAGGCAAGAAAGGCCCATGCGCTACGAACGTAGTGCCTCGCTAATGAGCAAAAGACCTTGAAAACTGAAGGGCCCTGCCGGAAGCGGCGGGCCCTTTTGTTTTAGATGCTCAGTATTATCCGTCGCAGGTAGGAATCACGGGTGGCGGGTATTCAGGAAGTTTTGCAGGATTTCTGCGGCGGCGACGGCATCGCGGCGCCGCTTTCTTTCGGCGGGGGATAAATCAGTCATATCGAGTTTTTCATCGGCGCCGAAGCTGGTTAGCCTCTCGTCCTGAAAATGGATTGGGACATTGATTGCGGCCTTGAGTTTATCAGCGAATTTGCGCACTAATTCGGCCTGCGGGCCTTCGGAATCGTCCATGTTTAGCGGCAGGCCGATAACGACCGCCTCGATGTGTTCCTCAGCGATGATGTCGGTCAGCCTTGTGATGATATCTTTAGTACTGTCGATTACGGCAAGGGGAGAGCATATCGTCTGGGACGGGTCGCAGACGGCAAGGCCTGTGCGCTTGAGACCATAATCAATGGACAGATATTTCATCGATGGAATAGTAATAGAAAAACGGACGGGCTACAAGAGCATAAAATGATTACTAATGCCAGATGGTGGTATTCAGCCAGTCAGAGGTGAGCAGGTTGATGTCGTTGATGTCTACGGATGTGTCGAGGTTGAAGTCAGCGAACAGTTCATCTCCTGATTGTAACCAGAGGGAGGCGAATAATGCCCAATCGGTTAAATTTACTGAGCCGTTGTTGTCTATGTCGCTGAGCAGGGCCCAGTCATAGGGAGGAATTGACGCTTCAGCGGTTCCGCCGTAGGCGCCCATATTTATTCTTAGATTACGACCATAGATATTGTTCGGATCATCGGGGGTAGTTAGTGGTTCATCTGCAAGTGGAGAACCGGGGTTGCCAGCATCGATACATCTGCTGGTGACATCGTCGTAATCCCAGCGGCTGCGGATGCTGTCCCATCGCCAGCCTGCACTTTTTAAATGATAATCACCATGTATCCATATATCATCATTTGGATCATTTGGTGTGTTTCCTGGATCTTTCCAGTAACCGGGGACAACAAAGCAGGGATCTGCATTAATGTTACCTATGCCGGTATAACCGTCCTGCACATCAGAGTAAGCAGCTAACGCCATACTATTCGCATCACTATAAATTTGCGGGACATTTGAGGCAGTATTGGCCCAAAGAATACAGTTAATTATGGTTACAGTGGTGTTTTCGGCATTGTATATGCCGCCACCGTAACCGTTTTCTGTTACTACTTTGTTGCCGACGAATATGCAGTTAGTTATATTCGGATCACTATAGAAGTTGTACATTCCACCGCCATATTCATTTGCACTATTGCCGCTGAATGTACAGTTGGTTACTGTTGGGCTGCTGAGGCTATTATGCATACCGCCGCCCCTGTGGTATTCGTAGTCATCCAGGGGTGACCCGTTATCGCTGAAGGTACAGTTGGTTACCGTCGGGTCGCTTTGTAGGTTGGCCATTCCGCCGCCGTCAAAATATCCCCAGTTGCCGGTGAAGGTGCAGTTAGTTATGATAGGGCGGCTAATGCCGTTAACCATCCCGCCGCCGCGGTATGACCGGTTATCGCTGAAGGTACAGTTGATTACCGTCGGTTCGCTGTTATAGTTGTACATTCCGCCGCCACCTCTTTTTGCCCAGTTATTACCGAAGGTTGAGTTGACTATTGTCGGGTCGCTATCACGGTTGTACATACCGCCGCCATAACCTGTACCCCATCCCCAGTTATCACTGAATGTACAGTTTGTTATTATCGGATTGCTGTTGTGGTTGTACAATCCTGCTCCGTAGCAATATTCTCCTGCCACTTCGTTGCCGCTGAATATGCAGTTAATTATCGTCGGATCATTGCTGTAGTTGTACATTCCTCCTCCCATGTTGTGCGGACTAGATCCATTTGCATTACCGGCAGTGATGGTAAATCCATCAATAACAGCGGTGTTGTCAAGGTTTATATTCTGTGGATGAAATAAGACATGGTATGAGTTATCGCTAATATCCCCCGTCGTACCGATATCCCCACTAAGAATGGTTTCATATTCATATATGCGCCGCGAATTTGGATCCGGCGCACCAAAGCCGGCATAACCGCCTTTTAGAGCTAATCCGTTGATAAGCTGGAACGATGCCTGTCTGTCGCTGGTACCATTAGGTTCAGCGGAGTTCGTATCAGGCGTATATGTGCCCTGGGCTACACGTATTTCATCTATATCACCGGCAGAATTTGCGTCAGCGAGGGCATCCTGAAGGTATTTGTAGGCATTTGCCCAATCCGAACCGCCATTGTTATTTGGTGTATCAACGTCGACATAAATGGTAGTCGCTGATGTGAAAACAGACATTAGAACGACAAGAAGCGACAAAAGGGACTTTTTCATCTTAATCCTCCTGTTAATTTGAATATACCTTTTTAGAAGATGACAGAGCAAAAGTCAAGAAAAAAGATGGGGACATAAATAGGTTGATTCTATAGTTGATTAACGCTATGTACAAGTTTAACTCGAAAATCTTTACTTTTGGCTCAAAATCCAAGGTCCATTTGTGTCCGTTGTCAAAATCCTATTCCGAAAACGCAATTTTTTGCCGAAAATCGGCATTTCAAAAAACCTGTACACGGCGTTAGTTGATTAGAAATTGGATTGACGGCCGGGCAAACCTGCGGGATGTTGACAGGACAGGACGGTAGTAGTATGGTATTGCAGAAGACAGATGACTGAGGACAGAAGACGGATTGAATATCGAATATCGAATTTAGAATGTAGAAGTGGGTAATCAATGAAGGTGCTTGTCAGTTGGTTAGAGGATTATGTCGAGACGAGCCTGTCGGCGGGGGAAATAGCGGAGATTCTCAGTGATTTAGGTCTGCCTAACGAGGGAATAGAACATATCGGTGATGATGCTGTTATCGATCTGGAGATAACGAGTAATCGAGGGGACTGCTTAGGGTATATCGGGGTGGCGAGGGAGCTTGCTGCGGCGACTGGTAAAGAGCTAAAAATGCCGGTTGTGCAGCTCGATGAATCGGAAAAAGACGTCAATCAACTCTGCTCAGTCGAAATCGCTGAACCGGAATTGTGCGGGCGATATACGGCGAGGGTGATTGAGGATGTGACGGTGGGGCCAAGCCCGGAGTGGATAAAGAACCGGCTGGAAACTATCGGGATGCGGAGCGTCAATAATGTCGTCGATGCGACGAACTACGCGATGATGGAGACTGGTCAGCCGCCGCATGCGTTCGATTATGCAAGGATAACGGACGGTAAGATAATAGTGCGAAGGGCAAAGGCGGGTGAGCGGATTATAAGTATCGACGGCAGTAAGTGCGACCTCGACCCTGATATGCTGATAATCGCTGATGCAAGGGCGCCGGTGGCGGTGGCTGGCGTTATGGGCGGGCTGGAGACTGAAGTTGGTAATAATACAAAGGCGATTCTTTTGGAGGATGCGTATTTTTCGCCGGTGAGTGTGCGAACGACGAGCAGGACGCTTGGTCTGCCTTCGGAGGCGGCGTTCCGGTTCGAGAGGATTGTCGATATTGAAGGAATCGACCGGGCGTCGCAGCGAACGGCGCAGCTTATCGTGCAGGTTGCAGGCGGTAAAATCGCAAAGGGAGTTGTAGATGTGTATCCGAAACGACCGGGGCAAAAGAAGCTGACGGTAAGGTTGTCGCGGATAAACCACCTTTTGGGGATTGAGGTTCCGGCGGATGAGGCGATGGGGATTCTCGAGAGATTAGGCTTCGGGCCGGTGCGGGATGGCGACGTGATGACGTGCACGGTTCCATCGTGGCGGAGTGACGTTTACCGTGAGGCGGATTTAATAGAAGAAGTGGCGCGGCATCACGGTTATAACAAGGTGCCGGTCGAGAAAAAGATAGAGATTGATGTTGCGCCGGTTGATAAGCGGCAGAAGATATACTCGATGATTGGCGAATATCTGAACGGCTGCGGATTTTACGAGACGGTAAACGTCAGTTTTGTTGATGATAATATGGCGGGGCTATTCGCAAAAGACGGTGTAAAGGCACATCTTGCCGTTAAGGATGTATCACGCAAGAGCTCGAATCTACTGCGGTCGAGCCTGATAGGTTCACTGGCGGGGGTGGTCAGATTGAATGCCAATGCGGGCAACCGGCCTGTACGGGTATTCGAGATTGCAAGTACGTTTGTTCCGACGGGCGAAAAACTTCCGGAAGAGAGAACGAAGCTGGCGATTGCCTGTGACAGTGACATGCGGGATTTGAGAGGTGTGGTTGAGGGATTGGTTGACTGCGTTGCAAAGGAGACGGCAGCGACGTTTGAGACGGCTGATGTGGCGTGGGCTAAGGCAGCAGCGCAAGTGTGCGTGAATGGTCAGGGGATAGGAGTGGCAGGGGTATTGTCGGATGAGATTAGAGGTAAGTTCGATTTGGAAGAACTGAATGTTTGTGCGGCGGAGCTGGATTTCGATTATCTCGAGCAGATACATTCGGACAGTGTCACGTTCAAGCCGATACCGCGGTTCCCGGCAGTTGAACGCGATTTGTCACTGGTGGTTGATGAA